>CACNYH010000001.1 GCA_902624495.1 uncultured Pelagibacteraceae bacterium
TTAAATTTAAAATCTGAATTTTCTAACGTCTTTGCTTTTATCCCGTAACCCTCAGATCCAAACAATAAAACATTTTTTCCTTTCCAATTATTTTTTGTAAAATCTTTTTTAGCAGAAACATCAAAAGCACTAACCCAAAATTCTTTTGTTTTTAAAAATTTAAGAGCTGTATTTAGATTTGAAACTTTGAATATCTTAATATGTTCAGTACCTCCACTAGCACTTTTATAGAGCAATTTACTTTTTGACGGAAAGGATCTCTCTTTGACTATTAATCCATCAATGTTAAATGCGACAGCACTTCTTATAATTGATCCAATATTTCGAGGGTCAGTTACCTCCTCTAAGGCAATTAAATTAATATTTTTATTTTTATTATTCAAAACGTACTCTTTAAGTGTTATTTCTTCAAGTTGCTCGACTTCAGCTACTAGACCCTGGTGAGCGGTCTCATCTCTACCACAAAGATTATCAAGTTCTTTTTTTGATTTATAAAAAACATTGATTGATTTAAACAAATTTAAAGACTGATTTTCTCTATTTAACTTTTTTTGAGCGTCTTCAGTTAAAAATACTCTTGCAATTTTCCTTGAAGGGTTTTTAAGTGCCTCTAAAACTGCATGTTTTCCAACGATTAAAAAAGTGGTTTTTTTCATCATTTTAAGCAAATTTTTCAAATTACTAGCATATTTTATGGCAAAATGATTTATTGCAATTATTCAATAAATGCTTATAAAACCTTTGTTGTTAAATGCTTTTTAAGTTAGTGGGTATCCCCACAATCATGTTAGGAGGGGTACCAAAGCGGTCAAATGGGGCGGGCTGTAAACCCGTTGACTTCGGTCTTCGAAAGTTCGAATCTTTCCCCCTCCACCAAACTTAAAAACTTTGATAATGAAAGAGCGAAATAAGTTTGGATATTGCGGGTGTAGTTCAATGGTAGAACGCTAGCCTTCCAAGCTGGATGTAAGGGTTCGATTCCCTTTACCCGCTCCAAAATAAGTAATAAAAATTAAAGTGAGGAAAAAATAGATGTCAAAAGAAAAGTTTAACCGAAACAAACCACATTGTAATATTGGTACAATCGGACACGTAGACCATGGTAAAACAACATTAACAGCTGCTATAACCAAAGTGTTATCAGAAGCTGGAGGTTCAAGCTCTGCAAACTTCGTTGCTTATGATCAAATTGATAAAGCCCCAGAAGAAAAAGAGAGAGGAATTACAATTTCAACAGCTCACGTTGAGTATGAAACTGAAAAAAGACACTACGCTCACGTAGACTGCCCGGGTCATGCTGACTATGTAAAAAATATGATTACAGGCGCAGCTCAAATGGATGGAGCGATCTTAGTAGTAAATGCAGCAGATGGTCCTATGCCTCAAACAAGAGAACATATACTTTTAGCTCGTCAAGTTGGTGTACCTGCTATCGTAGTATTTTTAAATAAAATTGATACAGTGAAAGATAAAGAGTTGGTTGATTTAGTTGAGGAGGAAATCAGAGAGTTACTAACTTCTTATAAATTTCCAGGAGACAAAATTCCTATAGTTAAAGGATCTGCTTTAAATGCTGTTGAGGGAAAAGATGAAGCTACTGGTAAGAATGCAATCATGGAGTTAATGAAAGCTGTAGATGAAACAATTCCTCAACCTGATAGACCAAAAGATAAGCCTTTCTTAATGCCCGTTGAAGATGTTTTCTCAATTTCTGGAAGAGGCACAGTAGTAACTGGAAGAGTAGAGTCTGGTGTTATTAAAGTTGGTGAAGAAATTGAAATAGTAGGTATTAGAGATACTAAAAAATCTGTTTGCACTGGTGTTGAAATGTTTAGAAAACTTTTAGACAGTGGTGAAGCAGGAGATAACATTGGGGCACTTTTAAGAGGTGTTGAGAGAGATGATGTAGAAAGAGGTCAAGTTCTTTGCAAACCTGGTTCTATTACTCCTCACACTGAATTTGAATGCCAGGCTTATATTTTGAAAAAAGAAGAAGGAGGAAGACATACTCCATTTTTTACAAAATATAGACCTCAATTTTATTTCAGAACAACAGATGTAACTGGTGAAGTTACTCTTCCCTCTGGGACTGAAATGGTAATGCCTGGTGACGATGGTAAATTTACTGTTAAGTTAATTACTCCAATTGCAATGAGTGAAAACCTTAACTTCGCTATTAGGGAAGGTGGAAAAACAGTAGGAGCTGGAGTAGTTACTAAAATAGTAAAATAAACGCTTAGGAGCGTAGTTCAATTGGTAGAGCGCCGGTCTCCAAAACCGGAGGTTGTGGGTTCGAGTCCCTCCGCTCCTGCCAAAACTACAGATTAGTATGAAAAACCCTTTGAAATTTATACAAGAAGTTAAACAAGAAACCTTTAGAATTACCTGGCCGACGAAAAAAGAAACAATGATGGGTGCTATAATGGTTTTTGCTCTAGCATCTATCGCTGCAATTTTTTTTTTAATTTTAGATCAAATTTTAAGATTTTTACTTAACTTAATTTTAACAATAAATTTTTAAATGAATTGGTATATAGTTCAAGCTTACTCAGGATTTGAAAAAAAAGTAGTTGAGTCCATAAAAGAAGAATTGAAAAAAAACAAACTTTCAGAAAATTTACAGGAAGTATTAGTCCCTACACATCAAGTTACTGAGGTAAAAAAAGGAAAAAGAACAAAAAAAGAGAAAAAATTTTTCCCTGGGTATGTTTTGGTAAAAATTGAACTTACAAAACAAATTTACCATTTAATCAAAAACTTACAAAAAGTTAGTGGCTTTTTAGGATCGTCAGACAAACCTACGCCTATATCTGATAATGAGATCAAACGTATTCTTGGGCAAGTTTCCGAAAGTGCAGTAAGTCAAAAAACTAGTATAAACTTTGAAATAGGTGAAAAGGTAAAGGTTTGTGATGGGCCTTTTGCTTCTTTTAATGGATTAATTGAAGAAATTGATGAAGAAAAATCTAGACTTAAAGTGTCAGTTTCTATATTTGGTAGAGCTACTCCGGTAGATTTAGAATTTAACCAAGTGGAGAAAAATTAATGGCTAAAGAAATAACAGGTTATGTAAAATTGCAAATTAAAGGCGGTCAAGCTAATCCTGCACCTCCTGTAGGTCCTGCTCTCGGCCAAAGAGGCATTAATATAATGGAATTTTGTAAGGCGTTTAATGAAAAAACAAAATCTTTTATGGGTAAGCCTGTCCCAGTGATAATAACAGTCTATAAAGATAAAAAATTTGATTTTATTATAAAGTCTCCACCAGCATCTCATTTTATTAGGGAAGCTGCTAAGCTAAAAAGTGGCTCAAGTGAACCTGGTAGAGTTGTTGCAGGATCAATTACAATGAAACAAGCAGAGGCAATAGCAAAAGAAAAAATGAAAGATTTAAATGCTTTTGATTTAAAAGAAGCTACAAAAATAATATGTGGATCAGCAAGATCAATGGGTATCGAGGTAAAAGAATAATTATGAAAAAAAATTCAAAAAGGTATAATGCGATTTTAAAAAATTCTATCAGAGATAAAAAGATAAGCGCAAAAGAGGCTTTAGATTTAGTTAAAAAAAATTCAACAACGAAATTTGATGAGTCTATTGATGTATCATTAAAAATTAATTTAAAACAATCTAAAGGCGGCGATTTAAGTTTGAGAACTGTTGTAAATTTGCCTAATGGTTCTGGAAAAAAAAGAAAGATAGCAGTATTGTGTGAACCAAGTAAAATCGAAGAGGCAAAAAAGGCTGGTGCAGATATAGCTGGATCTGATGATCTTATAGAAAAAATTGCTTCAGGAAAATTTGATTTTACAAAACTTATTTGCACTCCATCAATGATGGGAAAAATCGGAAAATATGGAAAAGTTTTAGGTCCAAAAGGTTTAATGCCTAATCCAAAATTAGGAACAGTATCAACCGATTTACAAAAATCAGTTAATGATTTTAAAACAGGACTTGTTGAAATACGAAATGATAAAGATGGGAATCTAGCTTCTACAATTGGAAGAAAAAGTTTTTCTACTGAAAAATTATTAGAAAACTATAATTTTTTTATTGAAAGTGTAAAAAAAGAAAAACCTGATACCATTAAGGGCGAATTAATAAAGGGCACTTACATTACATCTACCATGGGTATTTCTTATAGGATTGGAGTAAAATAAAGTTATGATGTCAAAAGAAGCTAAGAAAAATTACGTTGAAGAGATGAAGAAAAATTTTACTGACAATGAGTCAGTAATGATTGCACAATATCAAGGCCTAAATGTAAACGAATTAGATGCATTAAGAAAAGAGCTCAGAGATAAAGGTATTTTATTTAAAATAACAAAAAATAGAATAACTAAAATAGCTATTAAAGAAACACCAAAAAAAGATCTCGAGAAATATTTTATTGGACCAACAGCAACAGCGATTTCATCTGATCCTATTTCGACAGCAAAAATTTTAACAAAATTTTCAAAATCTAACAAAAAGCTCAAAATAGTTGCTGGTTTTATGGACGGCAAAGTTTTAGATGAAAAAGAGGTATCAATAATAGCGACACTTCCGTCATTAGAGGAAGCAAGGGCTAAAATTGTGGGTATTTTGGCCTCACCTGCACAAAAATTAGTGAGTATTTTACTTGCACCAGGCTCAAAAATTGCTAATTTAGCGCGCGCAAAGAGTTTAAAAAATTAATTCACAGGATACAATATGGCAGACTTAAATAAAATTATAGATGAACTTTCAACATTGACAGTAGTAGAAGCAGCAGAGCTTTCAAAACAGTTAGAGGAAAAATGGGGCGTAACAGCAGCTGCACCAGTAGCAGCAGCACCAGCCGGAGGAACAGCTGCACCTGCAGGCGAGGAAAAATCTGAATTTTCTCTTTTTTTAGCATCTGCAGGCGACAAAAAAATTAATGTTATTAAAGAAGTTAGAGCAATAACTGGTTTAGGTTTAAAAGAGGCAAAAGATTTAGTTGAAGCTGCACCAAAAGAAATTAAAGGTGGTGTAGCAAAAAAAGATGCCGAAGAATTTAAGAAAAAACTTGAAGCAGCTGGAGCTAAAATAGAACTAAAGTAAACAGGATTTAAAGTAGTATTTCATTGCAACAAAAAATTGCAATGAAATATTTTTATTGATGCAATTATCTTTTACGCAAAAGAAAAATATTAGAAAAAACTTTGGCAAATTAGTCGAAGGATTATCTATTCCTAATCTAATAGAGGTACAAAAAAATTCATACAATGAATTTCTAGAATCGAAATCATTGAAAGAGCAGCTTAGTGATCTTTCTAAAGGTATAGATAAAGTTTTTAAAAGTATATTTCCAATAGAAGATGGCAACGACAAAGCTACTCTTGAATATATCTCTTATAAATTAGAAAAGCCAAAATTCGATGTTATTGAATGTAAGCAAAGAAGTTTATCTTATTCAGCAGCATTAAAAGCAAACCTAAGGCTTGTTGTATACGATATTGATACTGAAAATAATACTAAGCAAATTCTATCAGCTAAAGAACAAGAGGTGTTTATAGGAGATTTGCCTCTTATGACTCCTAGCGCAACATTCATAACAAATGGTGTTGAAAGAGTTGTAGTAAATCAAATGCATAGAAGTCCAGGAGTATTTTTTGATCATGATAAAGGCAAAACACACGCCAGTGGAAAATTATTATTTAATTGTAGAATAATTCCTGGAAGAGGATCGTGGTTAGATTTTGAATTTGATCCAAAAGATATTTTATACTTCAGAATAGACAGAAAGAAAAAATTACCTATTACTACAATTCTATATGCTTTGGGTTATAAACAAGAAAAAATCATTGAGACTTTTTACACTAAAGAGAAATATGTATACAACACAGACACCAAAAATTGGTCTACAAATTTTAATCCAGAAAATTATAAAAGGCCAATTAAGCTATCATTCGATTTAGTAGACTCGAAAACAAATAAAAAAATTTTATCAAAAGGTGAAAAACTAAATCTTATAATTGCAAGAAAATTACAAGAAAAAGGTTTAAAATCAATTACTGTTACAAACGATCAAATTATCGGTAAATACGTTGCATCAGAAATAAAAGATAAAAATAATGAAATTTTAGTGCATGCCGGTTTCGATATTACTGAGGAACAGCTAGAAAAAATTCTCCAAAAAGAAGGTGAAAAGAGTATTTACTTGGTAAATATTGATCCAATTAATAAAGGACCTTACATTTTAGAAACTCTTAAAATAGATAAAAATTCAAATAAATCTGAGGCTTTAAATGACATTTATAAAGTTTTGAGGCCAGGGGAAGCGCCTTCGGTAGAAATAGCCCAAGAGATTTTTAATAACTTGTATTTTAAAAAAGAAAGATACGATCTTTCAGAGGTTGGAAGAGTAAAATTGAATTCAAAACTAAACTTAAACACAAGCTTAAAAAAAACAATTTTAGAAACTTCAGATGTAATCGAAATAATAAAATTCATGCTTGATTTACGAGATGGAAAAGGAGAGGTAGATGACATAGATCACCTAGGTAATAGACGTGTGAGATCTGTGGGTGAATTAGTAGAAAACCAGTTTAGAATCGGTCTCTTAAGAATGGAAAGGACTGTCAAAGAAAAGATGTCAACTTTTTTAGAAATAGAGTCTGCTATGCCTCAAGATCTTATTAATGCTAAACCAATAACAACCTCGTTAAAAGACTTCTTTGCAACCTCTCAACTTTCTCAATTTATGGATCAAACTAATCCATTATCAGAAATTACTCATAAAAGAAGAGTTTCAGCTTTAGGACCGGGTGGATTAACAAGAGAACGGGCTGGATTTGAAGTAAGAGATGTTCACCCTACTCACTATGGCAGGATTTGCCCGATAGAAACACCTGAGGGTCCAAATATTGGATTAATAAATAGTTTGGCTACTTATTGTAGGGTAAATAAATTTGGTTATATCGAGAGTCCATATAAAAAAGTTGTAAATGGTAAAGTTACCTCTGAGATCAAATATTTGTCAGCTATTGAGGAAGAGAAATTTACCATCGCTCAAGCCAACTCTATTTTAAAAAGTGATGGTTCATTTTCAGAAGATCTAGTTGCTTGCAGAAAAAATTTAAATTTTGAACTTTCTACGAAAGAAAGCATTGATTATATTGATGTATCTCCAAAACAACTTGTTTCCGTAGCCGCGGCTTTAATTCCTTTTTTAGAGAATGATGACGCTAACAGAGCATTAATGGGTTCAAATATGATGAGGCAAGCTGTTCCTTTATTAAAACCAGAAGCTCCATTAGTAGGAACAGGAATTGAGTCAGACGTAGCTCTTGACTCTGGAGTTACAATAGTTGCAAAAAGAAATGGAGTTGTTGATAAAATAGACGGTAAAAGAATAGTAGTAAAAGCTACCGAAGTTACAGACTTATCTCAATCTGCAGTAGACATTTATAACTTATCAAAATTTCAAAGATCAAATCAAAATACATGCATAAATCAGAAACCACTAGTTAAAGTTGGTGATAAGATAAAAAAAGGGGACATAATTGCAGACGGACCAGCAACAAAACTTGGTGAACTTGCTTTAGGAAAAAATGTGACGGTGGCATTTATGCCATGGCAAGGATATAATTTTGAAGACTCCATTTTAATATCTGAAAGATGCGTTACTGACGATGTTTTTACCTCTGTTCATATAGAGGAGTATGAGTCAATGGCAAGAGATACTAAATTAGGAGCAGAGGAAATTACAAGAGATATTCCTAATGTGAGTGAGGAAAGTCTTAGAAATTTAGACGAATCTGGTATTGTATATGTAGGTGCAGAGGTAAAACCTGGAGATATACTAGTTGGTAAAGTTACACCTAAAAGTGAAACTTCATCGAGCCCTGAGGAAAAACTATTAAGATCTATATTTGGCGAAAAAGCTACAGATGTGCGAGATTCCTCTTTAAAGTTACCATCTGGCAGTACAGGTGTTGTAATTGATGTAAGAGTTTTCAACAGACACGGGATAGAAAAAGACGAAAGATCAATTGCTATTGAGAGAGCTGAGATTGAGTCTGTGCAAGAGGATAAAAAGGTTGAAGAAGAAATTTTAAATAGAAATATTAAATTAAGAGCAATAGATCTTCTAAATGGACAAAGTATTGATAAACAATTTAAAGATTTAAAACCAGAGACTACATTAAATAAAAATGATCTAGAGGACTTGAGCTTAAAAGATTTTTGGAAAATCTCACTACAAAAACAAGAGATTAACAATAATCTTGAGAAACTTAAAAATCAATTCGAAAATGCCTCAGAAGATATTAAAATAAGATTTGAAGATAAAGTCACTAAAATTCAGCAAGGTGATGATTTGCTACCAACAGTAATGAAAGTTGTAAAAGTATTTGTTGCTGTAAAAAGAAGATTGATGCCAGGAGATAAAATGGCTGGAAGACACGGAAACAAAGGTGTTGTAAGTAAAATAGTTCCAGTTGAAGACATGCCTTATATGGAAAATGGAAAACCCGTTGATATAGTTTTAAATCCCTTAGGTGTACCAAGTAGAATGAACGTTGGTCAAATTCTAGAGACTCATTTGGGTTGGTCATGTTCAGAGCTTGGAGATCAGATTAAAGTTTACTTAAAAAACTTTGAAAGAGAAATCGATAAATTAAAAGGAAAATTAAAAGATATTTATGGTGATACTTATTTTAATCAAGTTATATCAAAGTTATCAACAAAAGAAATAGCTGAATTAGTTCAAAATCTCTCAAATGGTATACCAATAGCTACACCAGTTTTTGATGGTGCTAGCACTAAAGATATAAATGAAATGCTTAATTTGGCAAAGCTTCCTGGGACTGGGCAAACACATTTGTGGAACGGGCAAACTGGTGAAAGATTTGATAGACCTGTAACAGTCGGAATTATTTACATGTTAAAACTGAATCACTTGGTAGAGGATAAAATACATGCTAGGTCAACTGGTCCTTATAGTTTAGTTACGCAACAGCCTCTTGGTGGAAAAGCTCAACTAGGAGGTCAAAGATTTGGAGAAATGGAAGTTTGGGCATTAGAAGCATATGGTGCTTCTTATACTCTTCAAGAAATTTTAACCGTTAAATCTGATGATGTGGCAGGTAGAACAAAAGTTTATGAAACTATTGTAAAAGGAAACAATAATTTTGAGTCTGGTGTACCAGAGTCATTTAACGTTCTGGTCAAAGAAATAAGAGCTTTAGGACTTAATATTGAGCTTAACTAATTATGGAAAAAAATTTAACAAAAAATTTTGAATCACAAAACTTAACCCAAGAAAACGATTTTAATAGTATAAAAATCACCCTTGCTAGTCCTGAAAAAATTAAGTCCTGGTCTTTTGGTGAAATAAAAAAACCTGAAACAATTAATTACAGAACTTTTAGACCAGAGAAAGACGGTTTATTTTGTTCTAGAATTTTTGGACCAGTTAAAGATTATGAGTGTTTGTGTGGTAAGTACAAAAGAATGAAGTTTAGAGGAATTATATGCGAGAAATGTGGTGTAGAAGTTACAAAATCAAACGTAAGAAGAGAAAGAATGGGCCACATAAATTTAGCATGCCCAGTAGCCCACATATGGTTTTTAAAATCTTTACCGAGTAGAATTTCATTGGCAATAGATATGAAATTGAAAGAAGTTGAAAAAGTTTTATATTTCGAAAGTTTCATAGTTATTGAGCCTGGTCTTACAACTTTAAAAAAAGGTCAACTTATTTCAGAAGAGGCATTAATTAAAGCACAAGATGAGTTCGGGGAAGATGCTTTTACTGCTGGTATTGGTGCGGAGGCTGTAAGAGAGATATTATTAAATTTAGATTTAAAAAAAGAACAAAAAAAATTAAGAGACTCATTAGTTGAAATCAAATCAAAAGTCACTGAAGAAAGAACCATTAAAAGATTAAAACTTATTGAGTCATTTATTTCCTCAGGCAATAAACCAGAATGGATGATATTAACTTCAGTGCCTGTTATCCCTCCAGAACTTAGACCTCTAGTTCCTCTCGATGGAGGTAGATTTGCCACATCTGATCTTAACGATTTATACAGAAGGGTCATTAACAGAAACAATAGGTTAAAACGATTATTAGACTTAAAAGCACCTGACATAATTGTAAGAAATGAAAAAAGAATGTTACAAGAATCTGTAGATGCATTATTTGATAATGGAAGAAGAGGTAGAGTAATTACAGGCACTGGAAAAAGACCTTTGAAGTCTTTGGCAGAGATGTTGAAAGGGAAACAAGGTAGATTTAGGCAAAATTTATTAGGTAAAAGGGTAGATTATTCAGGTAGATCAGTAATAGTTGTTGGTCCAGAATTAAAATTACATCAATGTGGTTTACCGAAAAAAATGGCTTTAGAACTTTTTAAACCTTTTTTATATGCAAGATTGGATAAGCTTGGCCTTGCAACTACAATAAAACAAGCAAAAAGACTTGTTGAAAAAGAAAAAAGTGAAGTCTGGGACTCTTTAGAACATATTATTCGAGAGCATCCAATACTTCTTAATAGAGCTCCAACTTTACACAGGCTTGGTGTTCAAGCGTTTGAAGCAAAATTAATCGAAGGAAATGCTATTGAATTACATCCATTAGTATGTGCCGCATTT
Organism: uncultured Pelagibacteraceae bacterium; assembly: GCA_902624495.1. Taxonomy (GTDB): domain Bacteria; phylum Pseudomonadota; class Alphaproteobacteria; order Pelagibacterales; family Pelagibacteraceae; genus Pelagilacustribacter. The sequence goes on from CACNYH010000001.1 coordinate 10,603, forward strand.
AATGCAGATTTTGATGGGGATCAAATGGCTGTGCACATCCCTTTGAGTTTAGAAGCTCAATTAGAAGCTAGAGTATTAATGATGTCGACCAACAACATTTTAAGTCCTTCTAATGGAAAACCGATAATAGTCCCAAGCCAAGATATAGTTCTAGGAATATATTACCTATCTCAATCTGAAGAAAATGATAAAAAACCGAAAGGAATATTTTCAAATATAGAGGAAATAGAGCAAGCTTTAGAAAGCAATATTATAAGCTTACATTCAAAAATTATTTCAACATTTAATACCATCGATAACAACGGTAAACCTATTGTTGAAAAATATACTAGTACGGCAGGGAGATTTTTATTAGCAAACGTATTGCCTAAAAACAGCAATATTAAATTTTCTTTGATAAATAAACTTTTAACAAAAAAGAATGTTTCAGAGGTAATAGATACAATTTTTAGATATTGCGGTCAAAAAGAAACTGTAATTTTTTGTGATAGAATTAAAACTTTAGGTTTTAAACATGCTTTCATGGCAGGTATCTCATTCGGAAAAGATGACTTAATAATTCCAAAAACTAAAGAAAACTTAATTAACAATACTAAAAAACAAATTGAAGAATATGAGAAGCAATATTCTGATGGATTAATTACTAGAGGGGAAAAATATAATAAAGTAGTAGATGTTTGGTCTAAATGCACTGACACAGTTGCTAATGAGATGATGAAAGAAATTTCTTCAGCAGAGAAAATTTATGATGATGATAGAATAGAAACAAATTCAGTTTATATGATGGCTGATTCTGGCGCTAGGGGCTCCCAAGCTCAGATGAAACAATTAGCAGGTATGCGAGGATTAATTGCAAAACCTTCTGGTGAAATAATCGAGACGCCCATTATTTCTAATTTTAAAGAGGGATTATCAGTTTTAGAATACTTTAACTCCACTCATGGAGCAAGAAAAGGGCTAGCTGATACAGCCTTAAAAACTGCTAATTCAGGATATCTTACAAGAAGGCTGTGTGATGTAGCTCAGGACGTACAGATTACAAAAAAAGAGTGTGATCCAAAGAAAAGATCCTCGGTAAATATTTCTGAGATTATCGAAGGTGGTAATATTTTAGTAAGTCTGTCTGAAAGAGTTTTGGGAAGAGTAATTGCTGAAAATATTAAAAATCCTGTTACTGGTGAAGTGATAGCAAAAAAAGATAAGCTTATCGATGAGTTTGACTGTGAAAAAATCGATGCTGCTGGTGTGAAATCTGTAAATGTTTATTCAGTAATAACTTGTGCCTCAACTCGTGGTGTATGTCAAATATGTTATGGTAGAGATCTTGCCAGAGGAAAATTGGTAAGTGTTGGTGAAGCAGTAGGTATGATAGCCGCACAATCAATTGGAGAACCTGGAACACAACTTACAATGAGAACTTTTCACGTTGGAGGTACCGCACAAATTAAAGAGGAGTCTCAAATAATTTCACAAACTAAAGGTAAATTAAACATAATTAACAAAAATTTAATTGAGGACTCAAAAAAGAACATAATTGTAATGGGAAGAAACACTCAACTAAGTATTGAGGATGAAAACGGAAGACAACAAGCTATTTATAAAGTCAATTATGGTTCAAAATTATTCTTCAAAGACGGAGAAATAATTGAAAAAGGAAAAAAAATTGCTGAATGGGATCCTTATACTTTACCGGTAATAGCTGAAACTAGCGGAATAGTAAATTATATGGATTTAATGGAAGGATCTTCGTTAACAGAAACTTTAGATGATGCAACTGGTCTATCGTCCAAGTCAGTGACAGATTGGAAATCTTCATCAAAAAATTCTGAATTAAAACCTAGAATTACATTAAGAGATGATAAAGGAGAAATAATTAAAAAAGCAGATGGTAATGAAGCTAGATATTATCTTGTTCCAGACACAATTCTATCAGTTAAAGATGGACAAAAAATATCTGCAGGGGATGTTCTTGCTAGGCTTCCTAAAGAAACTTCTAAGACAAAAGATATTACTGGAGGTTTACCAAGAGTTGCAGAACTGTTTGAAGCAAGAAGACCAAAAGATAGTGCTATTATAGCAGAGAACGATGGTGTTATTGAGTTTGGAAAAGAAGTAAGAGGTAAGCAAAAAATATCGATCATTTCATCTAATAATGGAGAAACATCTAATTACCTAATACCAAAAGGTAAGCATGTAAATTTTAATCAAGGGGAGAAAATAAAAAAAGGTGAATATCTTCTGGATGGCAGCCCAGCTCCACACGATATTCTAAGAATTTTAGGTGTAGAAAAATTAACTGAATATTTTGTTACTGAAGTTCAAGAGGTTTATAGATTACAAGGTGTAGTGATTAACGATAAACACATTGAAACTATTGTCAGACAAATGTTAAAAAGAGTTGAAGTTAAAGATCCAGGTGACTCGGAGCTATTAATTGGTGAAGTCATTGATCTACTGGATATTAATGTTATAAATGATAATTTAAGAAAGGAAAAAAAGAAACCTGTAACTTTTGAGAGAGTTTTACTTGGAATTACAAAAGCATCCTTACAAACAAATTCATTTATATCCGCTGCATCATTCCAAGAGACAACAAGAGTTTTAACTGATGCGTCTATTAAGGGAAAAACTGACACACTAGATGGATTAAAAGAAAATGTAATAGTAGGTAGACTGGTTCCTGCTGGTACTGGTTTAACAAAAATAGAGTGGGATAAACAAGCAAGAGAACAAGATAAAGTTAGATTAGAGGAACTTAAGAAACAAGAGCTAGAATCTGCTACAGCTGCGCCAGAACAGCCATCACAAAACTAAATAAAAGCTAGTAAAATATTGACTTTTATAAATTCAGTGCTAGTTTACGGCACATTTTGAATGTTAGAAGTAAAGTGGATTATAACTTTAAACACTAACAATTATTCTGCAAAAAAAGGTTACACTTACCTATAACTTCAAAATTTTTTATGCCAACAATTAACCAGTTGATTAAAAAAAGTAGGATTAAACCTTTAGCTAGGAACAAAGTTCCAGCTTTGGAGAAACAACCATTAAAAAGAGGTGTTTGTGTCAAGGTTTATACGACTACTCCAAAAAAACCTAATTCAGCTTTAAGAAAAGTTGCAAGAGTTAGATTATCAAACGGATTTGAAGTAACCGCTTACATTCCGGGAGAAGGACATAATCTTCAAGAACATTCAGTTGTCTTGTTACGAGGTGGAAGAGTAAAGGATTTACCTGGGGTAAGATACCACATACTTAGAGGTAACTTAGATACCCAAGGTGTGGCTAATCGTAAAAAAAGAAGATCTTTATACGGAACAAAAAAACCAAAATAATTTATGTCTAGAAAAAGAAAAGCACCTGTTAGAAAAGTTTATCCTGACCCAAAGTTTCATTCAGAAGTAGTTTCAAAATTTATTAATTCAATTATGTATGATGGTAAAAGATCTACTGCAGAAAAAATACTTTATGACGCGCTAGATATAATAAAGAAAAAAAATAATGAAGATCCATTAAAAATTTTCAACAATGCGATAAGTAATGTTAAACCAAACCTTGAATGTAGATCAAGAAGAGTTGGGGGAGCAACTTATCAGGTTCCTGTTGAGGTAAAATCAAAAAGAGCTCAAGCTTTAGCTCTTAGATGGATTATGGAGGCAACAAGAAAAAGAAAGAATAAGTCAATGGCAGAAAAATTATACGCAGAAATTTTAGACGCATCACAGAACAAGGGTTCAGCAATTAAGAAAAGAGAGGATACTCATAAAATGGCAGAGGCTAACAAAGCCTTCGCTCATTTTAGATGGTAAATTTTTATGGCCAAATATACATTAGATAAATATAGAAATATTGGTATCATGGCACATATTGATGCTGGTAAAACGACTACAACAGAGAGAATTCTATATTATACTGGAAAAAGTCATAAAATTGGAGAAGTCCACGATGGCGCTGCAACTATGGATTGGATGGAGCAAGAACAAGAAAGAGGAATTACAATTACGTCAGCAGCAACTACATGTTTTTGGAGAGACCATAGAATAAATATAATAGATACACCTGGACACGTCGACTTTACTATTGAGGTAGAGAGATCCTTAAAAGTTCTAGATGGAGCTGTTGCGGTATTTGATGGAGTTGCAGGAGTGGAACCTCAATCAGAAACTGTATGGAGACAAGCAGATAAATACAAAGTTCCAAGAATTTGTTTTGTAAACAAATTAGACAGAACAGGTGCAGATTTTTATCGATGTGTTGACATGATCAAAGAAAGACTTGGATGTAAGCCTTTACCTCTACAAATTCCTATTGGATCTGAGGCAGAACTAAAAGGGGTGGTGGACCTAGTAAAGATGAAAGGTGTTGTTTGGCAAAATGAGGATTTAGGTGCAAAATTTGATTACGTAGAAATTCCAGCAGATTTAAAAGAAAAAGCAGACAAATATAGAAAAGATTTAGTAGAAACAGCAGTCGAACAAGATGAGAAACTAATGGAATCTTACTTAGAAGGTAAAGAACCATCTGAAGCTGATTTAATTAAATGTATACGAAAAGGCACATTATCATTTGAATTTGTTCCAATTTTTACTGGATCAGCTTTTAAAAACAAGGGTGTTCAACCCTTACTTGACGCAGTGATTGATTATTTACCAAGTCCCAGTGACCTTAAGTCTATTGAAGGGACTAAAGTTGGTTCTGAGGATAAAGTTACAATGAAATTTGATGAAAAAGAAAACTTTTCAGCTTTAGCTTTTAAGGTTGCAAATGATCCATTTGTTGGTTCTCTAACTTTCATTAGAATTTATTCTGGAACACTTAATGCAGGGACTTCAGTACTAAATTCATCAAAAGATAAAGATGAAAGAATAGGCAGAATGTTACTAATGCATGCAAACAGTAGAGAAGATATTAAACAAGCAACAACTGGCGATATCGTTGCTTTAGCTGGTTTAAAACACACAGTAACTGGCCATACACTATGCGACTCTAAGAATCCAATTCTCTTAGAACCAATGGAGTTTCCTGACCCTGTTATCGAAATAGCAGTAGAGCCTAAAACAAAAGGAGACCAAGAAAAAATGGGAGAAGCATTAGCGAGACTTGCAAAAGAAGATCCATCTTTTAGAGTATCTTCTGATGAGGAGTCGGGACAAACAATCATCAAAGGTATGGGAGAATTACACTTAGATATAATTGTAGATAGAATGAAAAGAGAATTTAAAGTCGAGGCAAACATCGGTGCTCCTCAAGTAGCTTATAGAGAAACTATATTAGGGTCTGCAGAAATGGAATATATACACAAAAAACAAAGTGGTGGCGCAGGACAGTTCGCTAAAGTAAAACTAGGTGTTGAACCTCTTGAGGCCGGTAAAGGAAGGGAAGTCGAAAATTTAATAAAGGGAGGCGCAATACCTAAAGAATTTATTCCTGGGGTAGAAAAAGGTGTAGAAAGCGTTGCCGAAAGTGGAATTTTGGCTGGTTTTCCAATTATAGATTACAAAGTAAAAATTTTAGATGGATTACATCATGACGTAGACTCAAGCGTGCTTGCTTTTGAAATTGCAAGTAGATTTTGTTTTAGAGAAGCTTGTCAAAAAGCTACTTTAAAATTACTAGAACCAATGATGAAAGTTGAGGTTGTAACACCTGAAGAATTTATGGGTGATGTGATTGGGGATTTAAACAGTAGAAGAGGACAAGTTGGTTCAACAGAACCAAGAGGAAACGCAACTGCTATAAATGCAGTAGTCCCATTAGCAAACATGTTTGGATATATAAATAACTTGAGATCATCTACGCAAGGTAGAGCTCAGTACACAATGCAATTCAGTCACTATGACAAGGTTCCACAAAATGTTCAAGACGAAGTAACAAAAAAATTAGCTTAATTATGGATAATCAAAATATCAGAATACATTTAAAGGCATACGATAATAAGATCCTAGATTTATCAACTGAGGAAATAGTTAATACTGCTAAAAGAACTGGGGCTCAAGTTAAAGGACCTATCCCATTACCTACTCGAATCGAGAGATATACAGTTTTAAGGTCACCTCACATAGATAAAAAAAGCAGAGAACAATTTGAATCAAGAACACATAAAAGATTAATTGATATAATTGAACCTACTCCTCAGACCGTTGAAGCGTTGATGAAACTTGATTTAGCGTCTGGAGTAGACATAGAAATAAAAATTTAAACTTATGAGCATTGGATTAATAGGAAAAAAAATTGGTATGACTAGAGAGTTTATGGATACAGGTCAATCTGTTCCTGTTACTGTCATTAAAGTAGAGAAAGGCCGAGTTTTAGACGTAATTAGTAAAGATAAAAGAGGATATAACGCTGTAAAGATTGGTTTTTTTAAAATTAAAAATTCAAAACTTTCAAAACAAATGAAAGGGTACTTTGCCAAAAAAAATACAGAGCCAAAAAAAATTTTGAAAGAATTTAGAGTTACAAACAATGATCAATATAAAGAAGGGAATGAACTAGGCTTAGAAATTTTAAAAGATAAAAAGTTCGTTGATGTAAAATCAAAAACAATTGGAAAAGGATTTGCAGGTGTAATGAAAAGATGGAATTTTGGAGGATTAAGAGCTTCCCATGGTGTATCTGTATCTCATAGATCACATGGATCTACGGGACAAAGACAAGATCCTGGTAAAGTATTCAAAGGAAAAAAAATGGCAGGGCACATGGGTGATAAATTAAGAACAATGTTAAATTTAGAGATTGTTAAATCAGATTTAGAAAATAATCTTTTATATTTAAAAGGATCAATACCAGGATCCAAAAATTCAACCGTAATATTGAGAGAGTCTATTAAAAACGTAAGAAAAAAAACAATTAAAGAAAAACACGAAGCAAAATTAAAAGCTGTAGCAGCAAAAAAGGGAAAAAAATAAATGAAGATTCCAATTTTAAATATTGATGGAACTAAGGGAAGCACTTTGGAAATTCCAGACAAATTGATTAACTTAAAAGTAAATCATAGGCTTATAAAATATGTTATTGATTGGCAGTTAAATAATGCTAAACCGAGAACAGCAAAAACAAAACAAAGAAATCAAATTGCAGGTTCAACGAAAAAAATTGTAGCTCAAAAAGGTAGTGGTGGAGCTCGGCACGCAAGCAGAAAAGCACCTATATTCGTAGGTGGTGGTGTGGCTCATGGACCTAAAGGATCCGTTTATAAAAACAAAAAGATAAATAAGAAAGTAAGAAAATTAGCATTAGCTCAAACCCTATCTAAAAAAAACTTAGATAAAAACCTCTACATTTTAGCCGATGTAAAAAAAGAAATTAAAAAGACAAAAGAATTTAATAAATTTTTGGTAAAAAATAAGTTAAAGAATATTCTTATAATATCAGATGAGGACTCACTTAAAAATATAAACAAATCTGCGAGAAATATTAAAGATTTAAAATTGATTAAGCATGAAGGTACAAACGTTTACGATCTATTTAAATACAAAAATGTAGTTATTACATCAACATCTGTAAAAAAAATTCAAGAAAGGTTACTAAATGAAAAAAATTAATTATATAGACTCTATAAGGTATCCGATAATTACTGAGAAGGCTACAATTTTGTCGGAACAAAATAAAACAGTGTTTAAAGTTAATACTAAGGCAAATAAAAAAAGTATTAAAAAAAATATTGAAAAATTATTTAAGGTCAATGTAGTTAAAATAAATATTATAAATCAAAAAACTAAAATAAAGATGAAACAAGGGAGAAAATCTTATAAGTCCGGATACAAAAAAGCTATTGTCACATTGAAAAAAGGACAAAGTATTGATCTCACAACAGGAATATAATTTATGGCATTAAAAACTTTTAAACCCTACACAAAGTCTACAAGAGGCACAGTCGTTTTAGATAAGAGCGATTTATGGAAAGGTTCGCCATATAAACCTTTAACCAAAGGTCAGAATTTTACAGGCGGTAGAAATAACTACGGAAGAATTACATCAAGACATATAGGAGGAGGCTCTAAACATAAATATAGAATAGTGGATTTTTTTAGAAAAAAACACAACGTTGTTGGTACTGTCGATAGAATTGAGTACGATCCAAATAGAACAGCCTACATTGCGTTGATTACTTACACCGATAAAGAAAAATCTTATATAATTTGTCCTCAGGGGTTAAAAGTAGGCGATAAGATAGTATCAGGACAAAAAGCTGAAATTAAAATAGGAAATTCTTTACAACTGAAAGAGATACCACCAGGAACCTTATTGCACAATGTCGAGCTTATACCTGGAAATGGAGGAAAGTTAGCAAGATCTGCAGGATCTTCTATAACCTTATCAGGTTACGACGGTGATTATGCGATTTTAAAACTTTCATCTGGGGAGACAAGAAAAGTCAGTAGCTCTTGTACAGCAACGATAGGAACAGTTTCAAATGCAGATCAAAAAAATATCAAAATTGGTAAAGCGGGGAGAAATAGATGGAGAGGGAAAAGGCCTCAGACTAGAGGCGTTGCAATGAACCCTGTTGATCACCCCCATGGCGGAGGTGAGGGTAAAACATCTGGAGGTAGAAGCCCAGTGTCTCCATGGGGCCAGTCTGCAAAAGGATTAAAAACTAGAAGGCCGAAAAGAAGTGATAAATTAATTATAACAAGAAGAAAGAAGAGAAATAAATAATGTCAAGATCAATTTGGAAAGGACCATTTGTGCATCCTAGCTTATTAAAAAAAATTGATAAATTAAAGAGTGGCCAGAACAAAAAACCAATCAAAACCTGGTCTAGAAACTCTACTATCATTCCAGATTTTGTTGGTCACAGCTTTATGATACACAATGGAAAAACTTTTATACCTATCACTATTTCCGAAGAAATGGTTGGTCATAAGTTAGGTGAATTTGCACCAACTAGAACATTTAAAGGTCATACTCCTGCTGATAAAAAAGCAGCAGCAGAAGCAAAACCTACTGATGGAGACAAAAAATAATGGAAAAAAATAACTTGATAGTAAAAGCTATAAATAAAAATGTGAGAACCAGTCCAAGAAAATTAGCTTTAGTATGCAATTTTATTAAAGGAAAAAAAGCAGATAAAGCCCTAAGAGACTTAGAATTTACAAGAAAAAAGATTGCTAAAGAAGTTAGTAAGACTGTTAAATCTGCTATTTCTAATGCTGAAAATAATTATCAATACGATATAGATAATCTTTTTGTAAAAGAGGCATATGTTGGAAAATCTCTTGTTATGAAGAGATATAGACCTAGAGCCAAGGGTAGAGCATCTCCTATAAAAAAGCCATTTAGCAGAATTACAATTATATTAGAAGAAAAGAAAGAAAAAAAGGTTAGTAAATAATGGGACAAAAAATAAATCCGATAGGATTAAGACTTGGAATTAATAGAGGTTGGGACTCAACTTGGTTCGCCAAAAAAAAAGATTTTGGAAAATATCTTATTGAAGATTTCAAGATTAGAAACTACATCAAAAAAAATATACTTAACTCTGGAGTATCAGAAATAATTATTGAGAGGTCTTCAAAGAAGTGTGTTGTATCTATACACACATCAAGACCAGGCTTTGTTATTGGAAAAAAAGGAGCAGATATTGAAAAAATAAAAAAAAATATTATGAAAATTACTAATGGGGACGTAAATGTTAATATTAAAGAAATTAAAAAGCCAGAACTAAACTCTAATTTAGTAGCTGAAAATATTGCCCAGCAACTAGTTAAAAGAGTTGCTTATAGAAGAGCAATGAAAAGAGCAATGCAATCTGCGATGAGATTAAACGCAAAAGGAATTAAAGTTATGTTAAGCGGTAGATTAGCTGGAAATGAAATTGCAAGAACTGAATGGTTAAGAGAGGGAAGTATTCCATCTCATACATTAAGGGCAGATATTGATTATGGGTTTGCAGAAGCTCTTACAACTTATGGAATTATCGGTGTAAAAGTATGGATTTATAAAGGCGAGTTAATGGCTAAAGACGTTGAAAAAGAAAAAAAAGAAAGAGTAAAAAATGCTACAACCAGTAAGAACTAAATATAGAAAAGCTTTTAAAGGAAGAATTCACGGCAATGCGTCAAGAGCAGTGATGCTTAATTATGGGCAATTCGGATTAAAAGCTATGGAACCTGAAAGAATAATAGGAAAACAAATAGAAGCAGCCAGAGTTGCATTAACAAGATATATGAAGAGAACCGGTAAAGTTTGGACTAGGATTTTTCCAAATATACCAGTTTCAAAAAAACCTACAGAAGTAAGAATGGGTAAAGGTAAAGGTTCTCCGGAGTATTACGCATGCAGAGTTAAGCCAGGAAGAATTATATTTGAAATAGACGGCGTCAGTGAAGAAATTGCCAGAGAAGCTTTATATAAAGCTGGTGCTAAATTACCAATTAAAACTAAATTTATAAAAAGATAAAATGAATAAAAAAAAAGTAGAAAAAAAATTAACCAAAGACCAAGCAGAAAAAAAAATCTTATTATTAAAAAAAGATTTGTTTAATATAAGGTTTAAAAAGATTAATAATCAAATAAATAACCCTGCTCAATATAACCAAATTAAAAAAAGTATAGCAAGATTATACACAAACTTGAAAAATATAAAATGACAAAAAAAATATTAAAAGGAGTAATTACAAGTGCTAAAAACAATAAAACTGTGGTTGTGGAAGTAGAAAGAAAATTTAAACACCCTTTTTATGAAAAAGTAATTAAAAGATCTAAAAAATATCATGCGCATGATGAAAAAAATAAATTTAAAGAAGGTCAAAAAGTTTCAATAATAGAGTGCAAACCTTATTCAAAAAAGAAAACTTGGCAGGTAATCGAATAATGATACAAATTCAAACAGAACTATCAGTAGCAGACAACACAGGCGCTAAAAGAGTTGAATGCATAAAGGTTTTAGGAGGATCTAAAAGGAGATATGCATCAGTAGGAGATATAATAGTAATAAGTGTCAAAGATGCTATCCCTAAAGGAAAAGTAAAAAAAGGTGCAGTTCACAAAGCTGTGGTTGTAAGAACAAGGAAAGAAATTTATAGAAATGATGGATCAAAAGTACAATTTGATAATAATGCTGTAGTCTTAACGGATGATAAAGGGGAACCTATTGGTACTAGAATATTTGGTCCAGTAACAAGAGAATTAAGATCAAAGGGTCATACTAAAATTATATCATTAGCACCGGAGGTTCTTTAAAAATGGAATTAAAAAAGGGCACACAAGTAAAAATAATTGCAGGAAAAGACAAAGGTAAAACAGGGGAAATTTTAGAAATAAATAAAAAATTAAATACTGTAAAAATTAAATCAATTAACATGGTAAAAAAACACCTTAAACCCACCAAAGAGAATAAAGGCGGCATTATTTCTAAAGAAAGTTTCATTCATCAATCTAATGTGAAAAATATTGACCAAAAAAAAATTAGTAAAGAAAAGGCAGGAAATAAATGACCTCTAGATTAAAAGTTGCATACGATAAAGAAATAATTACAAAATTATTAGCTAAATTATCTCTAAAAAATAGACACGAAGCTCCAAGGATAACTAAAGTAATTCTAAATATGGGGCTAGGTGAAGACGCATCTGACGGAAAAAAATTGAAATCTTGTATTGACGATATGTCTATGATCGCTGGACAAAAACCAGTGGTAACTAAATTTAAAAAATCAATCTCTAATTTTAAAACAAGAAAAGGAGCAAACGCTGGTGTAAAAGTTACCCTAAGATCCTCAAAAATGTACGAATTTATTGATCGTCTTATAAATATCGCTCTTCCTAGAGTAAAAGATTTTAGAGGACTTTCCTCTAAATGTATCGACAATTCAAATAATTTTTCTTTTGGAGTCAAAGAACATATAATTTTTCCAGAGGTAAATTTTGATAAAGTTGATAAAATTAGAGGTTTAGACATAACAATTGTTACCTCTAGCAAAAATAAAACTGGAACTATTGAGCTTTTAAAAGAGTTTAATTTTCCCTTGAACAATAAAAAGAACTGAGGACAAATGGCTAAAACAAGTGCAATACAAAAAAATTTAAGAAGAATAAAATTAGTAAAAAAATACGCTAAGAAAAGAGCTGCTTTAAAAAAGATAATAAACAACAAAAAATTGGAATTGTCAGAGAGATTCGAAGCTCAATTAAAATTAAATAAATTACCAAAAAACTCTTCAAAGATAAGAATTAGAAATCGTTGTGAGGTATCAGGTAGACCACATGGAGTTTATAGAAAATTAAAAATATCCAGAATTGCCTTAAGGGATATGGCATCCTCTGGCAAAATTCCTGGAATAACTAAATCAAGCTGGTAGGAGGATTATGACTTATACGGATCCAATTGGAGATATGTTTGCGAGAATAAGAAATGGACAAATGAGAAATTTGAACTCCGTTGAAATCCCTTCATCTAATTTTAGAAGAAATATTTTAGAAATTTTAAAAAGTGAAGGATACATAAAAGATTTTTTTATAGAGAAAACTGTTAATAATAAAACAAGTCTGAGAATTTCACTAAAATATTATGAGGGGGATCCAGTCATTAAAGAGATTAAAAGAATTTCCAAACCTGGAAGAAGAGTTTATTCAAGAGCAAACAGTATTCCAAAAGTGATGAATGGTTTGGGATTAGCAATTTTATCAACCCCAAAAGGCGTTATGAGCGATGTCGAAGCAAGAAAACAAAATGTCGGTGGAGAAATAATTTGTAGGGTATTTTAATGTCAAAAATTGGAAAAAAAAATATAACTATACCAAAAGAATCATCGATTAAAATTGAAGGTGGCAATTTAACGATCACAGGACCTAAAGGGACAAAAAAATTGACAATAAACGATAAGATATTTACCTCAAAACTTAATGAAAGTGAATTTCAAATTAAGCCATTAGAAAAAAAAATTGATAAAAAAACCGCAATTATGTGGGGAACTTATAGAAGTTTAATTAACAATGCTGTGAAAGGTGTTTCAGCTGGTCATGAAAAAGTATTGGAACTATCCGGTGTTGGTTTCAGAGCAAACTTAAAAGGCGAAGTATTAAACTTACAACTTGGTTTTAGCCATGATATAAATTTTAAAATTCCTAAAGAAATTAAAATAATGGTCGAAAAACAAACGATTATAAAAATAAATGGAGTAGACAAAGAACTAGTTTCAAAAATTGCTGCAGATTTAAAAAGCTTGAAACCTATAGAGCCTTATAAAGCTAAAGGGATTAAAGAAAGAGGTCAATTCGTTTTAAGAAAAGAAGGAAAGAAAAAATAATGAGAAATAATACTAAAGAAAAAAGAAAACTAAGAAATAGGAAAAAATTAAAAAAAGTTAACAGTAATAGATATAGAGTATCTGTAAACAAGTCATTAAACAATATATCAGCTCAAATAATTGATGATTTAAATAACAAAACACTTGTATCAGCATCATCAATTGAAAAAGATTTTAAAATTAAAAAAACAAAAAAAATTGATAAATCAACAATAATTGGAGAAATTTTAGCTAAGAGAGCTAAAGAAAAAAAAATAAACGAAGTTTATTTTGATAGAGGAGGATACAAATATCATGGAAGAGTAAAAATATTTGCAGAAACCTTGAGAAAGAATGGATTGAAATTTTAATGTCAGAAAATAAAAAAATTGAAAGCGAAATAAAAGAAAAACTGGTCGCCATTAATAGAATAACAAAAGTTGTTAAAGGTGGAAGAAGGTTTGGTTTTGCTGCTTTGGTGGTTGTAGGTAACCAAAAGGGCACTATTGGTATTGGACAAGGTAAATCTAAACAGGTTCCAGATGCAATAAAAAAGGCTACTGAATTTGCTAAAAGAAATTTAATTAAGATACCACTTAAAGAAGGCCGAACACTTCACCATGATGTGAAAGGCAAAAATGGATCTGGGAAAGTATTTTTAAGAGCTGCTCCAGCCGGCACGGGTATAATAGCAGGTGGTGCAATAAGATCAGTTTGTGAAGTTTTAGGGATCCAAGATGTTGTTGCAAAATCTTTAGGATCTGCAAACCCACATAATGTTTTAAAAGCATGTGTCAATGGGTTGAAATCTCAAAATTCTCCAAAAATATTGTCAGCTATAAGAGGCAAAAAAATTTCTGAAGTTATATCAAAAAGGGAGGCAAAATAATATGGAATTAAATAGTCTAGTTAAGATTAATAAGAAAAAAATTCGAGTTGGAAGAGGCATTGGTTCTGGAAAAGGGAAAACTTCATCTAGAGGTCACAAAGGTCAAAAATCGAGGTCAGGAGTTGCAATAAAAAGTTTTGAAGGAGGTCAAATGCCATTATACAGAAGACTCCCAAAGCGAGGATTCAAGAGTTTTAAAAAAAAAAAAATGGTAATTTTAAATCTTTCGAATATTCAAAACATTTTCGAGAAAGCAGAAAATAACTTAAAAAATATTTTGGACTTAAAAACTTTAAAAGATAGAAATTTGATTGATAAAAAAACTTTGCAATTAAAAATATTAGGAGCTGGTGATCTTAAAAAAAGTGTTGAAATCACCGCTAACTTTGCTTCAAAAAAAGCGTCTGAAAAAATCGAAAAAGCTGGTGGAAAATTAAGCTTAGTAAAAAAATAATTTAGAATATTATGTCAAGTGAAAGATTAAATACTGCAGGTGCTTTTAGTCAAGCTACAGATTTAAAGAATAGAATTTTTTTTACAATTTTAATATTGGTAATTTATAGACTAGGAACTTATGTGCCATTAGCCGGAATTGATCCAGATGCTCTAAAAGAAATAATGGCATCAAGTCAAAAAGGTCTTTTAGGAATGTTTAACATGTTTTCAGGTGGAGCAGTTACTAGAATGGCAATATTTGCATTGGGGATAATGCCATATATATCTTCCTCAATTATTGTTCAGTTGTTAACAGGAGTTTCAGATTATTTTAAAAATTTAAAAGAACAAGGAGAAATTGGACGAAAAAAAATTACTCAAATTACGAGATATGGAACAGTTTTAATCGCCTGTCTCCAAGGTTATGGAGTATCAGTAGGATTAGAAAATGCTGGGAATTTAGTTTCTGATCCAGGATTATCATTTAGAATAATTACAACGATTTCTTTAGTAGCTGGAACAACATTTTTAATGTGGCTAGGTGAACAGATCACTCTAAGAGGGGTAGGTAATGGTATTTCTTTAATTATATTTTCAGGAATAGTGGCTGAAATTCCTCGAGCATTAGCATCAACTTTTGAATTGGGTAGAACAGGAGCATTATCTGCTTTAATGATTGTAGGAATTTTTATTTTAGTAATTTTTACTGTTTTATTTATTGTATTCTTTGAGAGAGCAATGAGAAAAATTTTAATAAATTATCCAAAAAGGCAAGTAGGAAATAAAATGTACGGTGGTGAGTCTTCTCATTTACCTCTAAAGATAAATACAGCAGGAGTTATTCCAGCAATATTTGCATCAGCGCTTTTGCTCTTACCAGTTACAATTTCAAACTTTGGTTTCGCTGACTCAGATACTTTTCTAAAAATTTCTTCTATGTTTACTCAAGGACAACCTCTGTATATGTTATTGTATGCTTCAGGTATAATATTTTTCTCATTTTTTTATACATCGATTGTATTTAATCCAAAAGAAACATCGGAAAATTTAAGAAAATATGGTGGTTATATACCAGGCATTAGACCAGGAGAAAGAACAGCGGAATATATTGAAACAATTTTAATTAGACTTACTACAGTTGGATCACTTTACCTTACTTTTGTGTGTCTAATGCCAGAATTTCTTATTGCAAAATACCCTATTCCTTTTTATTTAGGGGGAACTTCAATATTAATTGTAGTAGTTGTAGCAATGGATACTGTTACTCAAGTACAAACAAGACTGATGAGCTCACAATATGAGTCTTTAATCAGAAAAACTAAATTTGGAAAATAATATATTTTATGAATTTAGTTATATTTGGTCCTCCAGGCGCTGGTAAGGGAACACAATCGAGTTTCATCACAAAAAAATTTAATTTATATCAATTGTCAACTGGAGAACTTTTAAGAGAAGAAATAAAAAATAAAACTAAGTTAGGGAAAAAAATTTCATCAATTATCAATTCTGGTGATTTAGTCTCAGATGAAATTGTTAGTGAGCTTATAGAAAAATTTATTTCTAAAAAAGAATTTCAAAATAGAATAATTTTTGATGGATATCCACGAAATTTATCTCAAGCTAAAAACTTAGATATTCTTTTAAAAAATAGTAATCAAAAAATTGATATGGTTTTAAAATTATCGGTAAGCCTAGAAACAATTAAACAAAGGATATCGGAAAGAAAAACTTTAGAGAATAGAACTGATGATGACGAAAAAACTGCTATAAAAAGATATGAAACTTATGAAAAAAACAGTAAACTTGTAATTGATTTTTATGAACGTTTAGGTTTATTAAAAGTAGTAAACGGCGAGCGATCTATTGCCGAAATTAGTAGCGAAATTAGCGCACTAATTGAAGTTATCTAGGGTTGACTTTGAGCAATTTCACAATATAAATACGCAGTAAATAATTTACTCATTAAATATATGGCTCGTATAGCAGGGATCAACATTCCACAAAACAAAATTGTCAGTATAGCATTAACTTACATTCATGGAATAGGATTACACTCTTCAAAGAAAATTTGTAAAAAACTAGATATTCCCGCTTCCAAAAGAGTTAACGAACTATCTGAAGAGCAGGTTCTTAAAATCAGAGAATTCATAGATGCTAATCACAAAGTAGAAGGGGATTTAAGAAGGGAAGTTTCAGTAAATATAAAAAGACTTGTTGATTTAGCTTGTTACAGGGGTTCAAGGCACAAAAAAAAATTACCTGTGAGAGGCCAAAGAACTCAATGTAATGCTAGAACTCGAAAAGGAAAAGCCATTGCTATTGCGGGCAAGAAACTTACCCCATTAAAAAAATAATTTTATATGAATAAAAAGAATGAAAAAAAAGAGAAAAAGGATGATTTAAAAAAACTTGAGGCTAATAAAGCGCCAGTTGTAAAAAAGAAAAAAAAAATTAAAAAAAATATTACTTCAGGTATAGCCTACGTTTATTCAACTTTTAATAATACAATAATTTCTATTGCTGATGAAAATGGTAATGTTATTTCTTGGTCTTCAGCGGGTTCTAAAGGATTTAAAGGATCAAGAAAGTCTACACCATATGCTGCACAAGTCGCTGCTGATGATGCTGGAGAAAAAGCCTATGAACAAGGCTTAAGAACTTTAACAGTTCAAGTAAAAGGCCCGGGTTCAGGAAGAGAGACAGCACTAAGGTCTTTACAATCAAGAGGTTTTAAAATTTTGACGATAAGAGACACAACACCAATGCCTCATAATGGTGCTCGTCCACCAAAAAGAAGGAGAGTATAAATGCAATCAACAACAAATATAATTGATAAGAATTGGAAAGCATTAATCAAACCTAATAAGCTTGAAATAAAAAGTAATGAAGATAAAACTATTGCAAAAGTCGTAGCAGAACCTTTAGAAAAAGGTTTTGGTCAAACAATTGGAAATTCATTAAGACGAATACTTCTATCATCTATTCAAGGTGCAGCGGTGACCGCAATTCAAATAGATGGAGTTTTACATGAATTTTCCTCTATTAAAGGGGTAAGAGAAGATGTTACTGATATTGTTTTAAATGTAAAAAATTTAGCAATTAAATCAACGTCTTCAACTCCGAAAAAAATAATTTTAGACATAAAGGGACCTAAAGAAGTGAAAGCTAAAGATATCACTTTAGTTCCTGAAGTAGAAATACTAAATCCTGAGCAAACTATCTGTAATCTTGATGAAAAGACTAATTTTCATATGGAGCTAATGGTAAGCACAGGAAAAGGTTATATACAAGCACCAAAAAACAAGACTGAAGATAGTCCATTAGGTTTAATTTCAATAGACTCATTATTTAGTCCGGTAAAGAAAGTCTCTTTTTCGGTTGAGAATACTCGAGCTGGTAGCGCACTAGATTATGACAAATTGTTAATGACAGTAGAGACAAATGGTACAGTTGATGCAGAGGATGCAATTGCTTACTCAGCCAGAATATTTCAAGATCAATTATCAATGTTTGTAAACTTCGAAGATCCACAAGAAGTAGTAAAAGAAGTAAAATCATCTGAGCCTGAATTTAATAGAAATTTATTAAAAAGAGTTGAGGAGCTCGAACTTTCTGTTCGATCAATGAATTGTCTAAAGAACGATAATATAATTTATATTGGAGATTTGGTTCAAAAAACTGAGCCAGAAATGCTTAGAACTCCAAATTTTGGAAGGAAATCCTTAAATGAGATTAAGGAAGTCTTAAACACAATGTCATTATATTTGGGTATGGAAATACCTAATTGGCCCCCAGACAACATTGCTGAATTATCTAAGAAATTAGAGGAAAACAACTACTAATGAGACACGGCTTAGGGTACAGAAAACTTAATAAAACAAGTGAGCATAGAAAAGCTTTATTTAAGAATATGCTAAATTCATTAATTAAATATGAACAAATAATCACTACTTTACCAAAAGCAAAAGAACTTAAACCACAAATAGATAAAGTCATTACAATAGGTAAAGATAACAATTTAAGTAACAAAAAAAGATTATTTTCAAAGCTTCAAGATAAAAAATCGGTAACGAAAGTTTTTGATGAACTTTCTAAAAGATATAGTTCAAGAAAAGGCGGATACTCGAGAGTTTTAAAAGCTGGCTTTAGAACAGGTGACGACGCACCAATGGCGGTGATTGAATTAGTTGATCGAAATCCTGAGGCTAAAAAAGTTGATAAGCCAAAAAAAACCGAGACAAAAGACAAAAAAAAAGAAGCTCAACCAGAGCCTAAAGTAGCAAATAAATAAATTAAGCCTTCATGCCTAAATCATACACTGTAGACGATGATTATAATGACTCGCGTCTTGATAAATGGTTTAAAAATAAAATACTAAATTTACCGCACTCTTTATTAGAAAAAATACTTCGACAAAATAAAGTTAAGGTTAATAAAAAAAAAACTAAATCATCATATAGATTGCAGAAAGGTGATTTGATTGAGATTTATGATATTTCTAAATTAAAACCAGTAGATAAAAAAGCAAAGATTAAATATTTACCAAAAAAAAAAGAAATTAATACTTATGATGATTACGTAATAGAAGATAATGCAAATTTCATAGTAATTAACAAACCAAATGGTATTCCAGTTCAATCAGGTACAAAATCATTTAAAAACATTATAGATATATTGAAGAATTCAAAATACTTTGAAAATTCAAAACCTTTCATTGTTCATAGATTAGATAAGGAGACATCTGGAGTTCTGATTATTGCAAAAAATAGAAAATATGCTCAATTATTTACTTCACTTTTTAGGATAAGGAAAATTCATAAAACTTATTTAGCGATAGTGTATGGAAAAGTTGATAAGTCTATAAAAGTCATGAAAGATGATTTAATTTATTACGAAAATAATAAAAAAATTTCTCAAAAGGCTATTTCAAACATTAAAATCATCAAGTCGAACGAGGGATATTC
The DNA here is from genome assembly GCA_902624495.1 of uncultured Pelagibacteraceae bacterium. Taxonomy (GTDB): domain Bacteria; phylum Pseudomonadota; class Alphaproteobacteria; order Pelagibacterales; family Pelagibacteraceae; genus Pelagilacustribacter. Next base: position 30,119 of record CACNYH010000001.1, read on the forward strand.
ATACTTAGAATTAAATCCGATTACTGGAAGAAAACATCAGTTAAGAAAACAATTACTTAAAATTGGAAGTCCAATAATAGGAGATGATAAATATTTTTTAAATGATAGAAAAAGAATAAAAATAAAAAACCTTATGTTACATGCATATAAAATAAAATTTATGATTAACAATATGCAATATAATTTTAAAGCAAAATATAACAAATTATTTGAAGATTTTCTTAAAAAAAATATTTAAATATTATTAATATTTTTTATAAAAATTTTTGCTAAATCATTCTCAAATTTCTTAGGTTTAACCGAAATTAATTTGTATATTGAAGTAACCTTTTTATTATCTAAACCACAAGGAATAATTTTTAAATACTGATTTAAATTATTTGTAATATTTATTGAACAGCCATGATACGCAACCCATCTAGATACTCTAATACCTATTGCTGCAATTTTTTTATCTTTAACCCATATACCAATATTTTTCTTATCTTTTTTGGATTGAATTTTATATCTTTCTAAAAATTGTATTATACTCTTTTCTATTGAATTTATTAATTTTCTTATGTCTTTTTTTCTATTATTCAAATCGATGACAAAGTAAATAATTTTTTGCCCAGGGTTATGCAATGTAATTTTACCCCCTCTATTTGATTTGATTATTTTAACTTTTTTATCTATTATCTCTTTTTTGTTAAAACTTACCCCGGCAGTATAAGTAGTGGGGTGTTCCAGGATCCATAATAATTCCCTATTTGTCCCTTTTTTTACCTCCTCTACTCTTTTATTGAGATAACGCATTGCTATCTTATAGGGTATACGTTTTTTGCTGATTTTAATTTCTATACTCATTTAATTTGAATTTTATCATTATATAGACTAATAGTCTCAAAAAAACTTAAAGAGGCATTTATGACTTTAGCAAAATCAGGAGAGGCAAAAAAAGTCAATTTGGATTTTAATAAAGAATTTATCAGCACTTTCACCCAAAATATTGAGAGTAGAAACGTTGAATTTATAAATCAAACTCTAAAAGATTTGCATGAAGCTGATGTTGCTAATTTAATTGAAAATTTAAATCCTGATATAAGAAATAAATTAATCGAAATTGAGTCATTTAATATTGATCCAGAAATTTTTATTGAATTAAACGAGTCAGTCCAAAGCGAAGTTTTACAATTACTTTCTATAGAATCTCTTATTAAAATAATAAAAAGATTAGAGTCTGATAATGCTATTAAAATTCTTGAAAATTTATCAAAGGAGGTAAAAGAAAAAGTTTTAGAAAAACTTCCCCCAAAAGATAAATTTTTACTTCAAGAGGGACTAAGTTACCCTGAAGACTCAGCAGCAAGAATAATGCAAAGAGAATTTACGGCAGTACCCAGCAACTGGACTGTAGGACAAACTATTGATTATTTAAGAGAAAACAAAGATTTACCTGAAGAATTCTTAGAGATATTTATTGTAGATAATGACTTTAAACCAATAGGGACTGTTCCTTCTTCAAGAGTGCTAAGAACATCTAGAGACTTAAAAATGAACTCTATAATGAGAGAAATGCCAGTCTTAATTTCAGTTAATATGGATAAAGAAGAAGTTGGTCTCACTTTTGAAAACTATAACTTGGTCTCTGCAGGGGTGGTTAACAAAGAAAACAAATTAGTTGGCATGATCACAGCAGATGATGTGGTAACAGTTGTTCAAGAAGAAGCAGAAGAAGACGCTTTACGTTTAGCAGGTGTCGGTGATGAAGAAATTACCGATAGTGTTATGTTAAAAACAAAAAGAAGATTTAATTGGTTATTATTAAATCTATTTACAGCTTTATTAGCTACTTGGGTTATAAGTTTCTTTGGAGCCTCAATAGAACAAATGGTAGCTCTAGCATTTCTTATGCCGATAGTTGCCTCAATGGGAGGGAATGCTGGGATGCAAACTTTAGCTGTTACTATTCGAGCAATAGCTACCAAAGAATTATCAAAAAGTAATTTTAATAGAGTAGTTGGTAAAGAATTTTTAATAGGTATTTTAAATGGGATAATTTTTGCAATAATAACTGCTATAATTGTTCAATTATGGTTTAAAGAATTAAATCTTTCTCTATTGATTGGTATTTCAATGGTCTTAAATATGATTGTTGCAGGCTTATTTGGTATTTTAGTCCCAGTATCATTAAAAAAACTTAATATTGATCCTGCTTTAGCTTCTAGTGTTTTTGTTACAACTATTACAGATGTTATTGGATTTCTTTCTTTCCTAGGTTTAGGATCTTTTTATTTTTTAAATTAAATATTATCAATTAATCTAATTTCTTTAATATAGTAGGCAATGAATAAATTGAATTTTTTGCTTTTTTTTTTAATTTTTTTAAAATTTTTAGTATTATAATTTTCCAAATAATCTATTTTACTGACACCTAAATCTTTCAGGTCTTTTTTTATTTTATTTAGATTAAATGAATTATAATTTTTTTTAATTTTTTTCTTTAAGTTATTTAAATAATAATAAATGTTGGATGCAATTTTCATCTGCTTTTCATCAAGATTTGAATTTCTTGTTGAGAGAGCTACTCCATTATTTTCTCTTATAGTTTTACATTCAATAACCTTAGATTTAATCTTTCTTTTTTCGATATGTTTTTTTACTAGATACAATTGTTGATAATCTTTTTTCCCTAAAAAAATATATTTAGGTTTAATTATTTCTAAAAACCTATTTACTACATTTAAAACACCTTCAAAATGACCCTTTCTAAATTTACCGCATAATTTTTTTGAAAATTTATCTAAGTAAACTTTTTCCTTTGGTATAAATCCGTATATGTCTTTAAGTGTTGGGATATACAAGTAATTAACTTTTAATTTTTTTAGCTTTTTTAAGTCTGTTTTTATACTTCTTGGATATGATCTAAAATCACTTTTTTTATTGAATTGTGTGGGATTTACAAAAATTGAGACTAAAGTTTTAAACTGGAATTTCTTAGATTTTTTGATCAATGAAATATGCCCTTTATGTAATCCGCCCATCGTAGGCACAAATGATATTCCTTTAGTTTTTAAGATCTCTTTCTGAAGCGTATGTTTGTCTTTAAATATTTTCATTTCTATAAAGCAATGATAATAACTATTATAAGAATCATATGATAAAACAAGCCATTATTCCATTAGCAGGATTAGGGACTAGAATGCTTCCTTTGACAAGTGTGATACCTAAAGAATTAATGCCAATCAATGGTAAACCAAATTTACAATATATATTAGACGAATGTATTGATGCAGGTATAAAGGAATTCATCTTTATAATCTCAAAAAAAAAACTATCAATAAAAAAATATTTTTTTAATGATAATTTCTATAGAAAAATATTAAAAAAGAAAAAAGATAAAAGACTTCTTGAAGAGTACAAAAAAATAAAAAGATATCAAAAAATGATTAAATTTGTTTATCAAAATAAACCTCGAGGAACAGGGGATGCAGTTTTGAAATGTAAAAAATTTATAAAAAATAAGTATTTTTTAATGTTATTGCCTGATGACTTAATAATAAGAAAAAATTGTTCTGAGGAAATGATAAAATTACATAAAAAAACTAATGGATCTATAATTGCTACAAAAAAAGTGGAAAGAAAAACAGTCTCAAGATGGGGAATTTTATCAATCAAAAATAAAAAAAAAAATTACTTTCAAATTAAAGATGTAGTAGAGAAACCTAGCATCAAAAAAGCCCCGTCAAATTTCGCAATTATTGGAAGATATATATTAACGACAAAGATTTTTAACGAAATTAAAAAATTAAAACCTGGTCAAGGTGGAGAGATACATATTACTGACGCAATTAGAGGATTAATTAAAAAAGAAAATAAATTTTATGGAAATATTTTTACAGGAAAATATTTAGATTGCGGTACTTTAAGTGGATATATTAATTCAAGTATTGAAATATTTAAAGGAAAATAAATGAAACTTTGTATGATAGGTACAGGTTACGTCGGATTAGTAAGTGGTGTTTGCTTTGCAGACATAGGTAATCAGGTTGTATGTGTTGATAAAGATAAAACTAAAATAGATAAACTTAATTTTGGTGTCTCCCCAATCTATGAGCCAGGGTTAGATGAATTAATAAAAAAAAATTTTTTAGCTAAGCGTCTTTCTTTTACTACAAATATAAATAAAGCTATTAGCATATCAGATATAATTTTTATATGTGTGGGAACACCTACAAGAAAAGGATCAATTAAAGTTGATTTATCTTTTGTTAACAAATGCACAAAAGATATATTTAAGTATTCAAAGAGAAAAAAAATTATTGTAACCAAATCTACTGTTCCAGTAGGAACAGGCGATGAAATCGAAAAAATTTTAAAAAAAAAGAAAAAACTTTTTACAGTAATCTCTAATCCTGAATTCTTAAGAGAGGGAGAAGCAATACGTGATTTTAGATACCCAGATAGAATTGTTATAGGATCTAATGAAAAAAAAGCCTTTAACACTATGAAAAAACTTTATGCACCATTAATAAATAAGGGCTCAAAATTTTTTACTACTTCAAGAAGAGGAGCTGAACTAATAAAATATGCATCAAATGCTTTTCTTGCGACCAAAATTACTTTTATAAATGAACTTGCTAATTTGTGTGAAAAAACTGGAGTAAATATAGAGGATATCTCTTTAGGCATGGGTTCTGATAGCAGGATAGGCGGTAGATTTTTACGAGCTGGCCCAGCTTATGGTGGTTCTTGTTTTCCCAAAGATACTAAAGGACTTGTATCAGCAGCAGATAAATCTAAAATTAACTTGTCTGTTGTTAAATCAGTTATTAAATCAAATCAAGAAAGAGTAAATCTACTAACTCAAAGAATTCATAAAATTTTAGGTTCAAATATAAGAAATAAAAACATTTCTTTTTTAGGCGTTACATTTAAACCAAACACTGACGATATGAGAGATTCATCTAGTCTCAAAATGATACCTTATCTTTGTAAAAAAGGTGCAAAAGTTAGATATTACGACCCTTCTGGAGAAAAGAATGAGTTTAAAAAGATTAAAAACTGTAATTACAGAAACAATATAAAATCTAGTTGTAATGGTGCAGATTTAATAGTTCTACTCACCGAATGGGATGAATTTAAATCAATAGATTTCAAAAAGGTTGTTAAAAATAGTAAATTTAAAGTGTTCGATTTAAGAAACCTTTATTCTACTGAAGAAATGAAAAAAAATAAGATTAAATATTACTCTGTTGGTAGACCTGACGCTAATTAAGTTCAAATATAGCGTCAACTTCAACAGCAACTCCTAAAGGTAAACTATTTACACTAACCGCAGCTCTTGTATGTTCACCTTTTTTTTCAAAAATTTTAGCTATTATATCTGAAGCACCATTTATGATTTTAGGCTGATCTTTAAAATCATCTGTTGAGTTGACGTAACCAGTTAGTTTAACACAAGTTTTAATTTTATTAAGATCTCCATCACAAGCTTTTTTAACGTGGGCGATTATACTTAATCCACATCTTTCAGCGGCCATATAACCCTGTTCTAAATTTAAGTCTTTACCTATTTTACCAGTGATAAGTTTTGCATTTTTATCTATTGATACTTGCCCAGATATAAATAGTAATTTTCCAACAATTTTAGTGGCAACGTATGCCCCAACAGGTCCTTTTGGATCAGGTAAAGTAATATTTAATTTTTTAAGATTATCATCGATAATACTCATTTTTATTTACCCAATTTTTTCTTCACCCAGTCAGTAAGTTTTGAGTCTGTATTAAGTTTTTTTGACCCTTTCTTACTTAGATCAATACTTTTATCTTTTACACATTTAGACCATTCAATTGGTTTATCAATTAAATCTTTGCACTTTTTTTCATCAGAAAACAAATTTGTTATGACAAAAATATTAAAAAAGATTATTAAGATTATGTATTTCATTTTTTTCGTCCTTTCTTTTTAGTTTTATCGTATTCTTTTCTTTTTTCAATTAATATAAGCGCCTCTTCCATAGTAAGATCATTTGGATCTTTTTCTTCTGGAATAGTTGCATTAAGAGATTTATATTTTATGTATGGTCCATATTGACCTTTCATGATTCTTACTGGTTTTTTATCCTCTGGATGTTCACCAAGATCTTTTATTAATGAAGAAGAAATTCTTCCCGGCTTAGCTTCAGCGATTAATGATATTGCCCGATTAATTCCGATAGAAAAAAGATCTTCAATATTTTCAAGTCGTGCAGATTTATTTTCACATTTAAGGTAAGGACCAAATCTTCCAGAATTTAATGTTATGTCCTGACCATTATCAGGGTGTTGTCCTAATACTTTAGGAAGAGAGCATAAATACTTTGCCTTATCTAAATCAATACTGTCAACATCTATACCTTTTGGAATTGACACATTTTGAAGATGTTCATTCTCATTTTTTTTCTTTCTACTTTTTTTCTTTTTTGTTTCTAATTCATCTTTTTCTTTTTCATATTGTAAGTAGGGGCCGAATCTACCATTCTTTAAATAAATATCTTTACCCTTTTCATTTTGACCCAGTAATTTAGGCTCTGCTAAGTTATATTGAGCTGCAGCTTTAGCTTTAGATAAAGGTCTAGTAAATTTACATTCCGGATAATTTGAACATCCTATAAAAGCACCACCTCTAAAACTATTTTTTAGACTTAATTCTCCATTTGAACACAACTTGCATTTTCGATCTATTGCGTCTTTATCATCTCTTTCAAAAATTAAAGCTCCTAAACTCTCATTTAATAAGTCTAATACTTCTCTAGTTCTCTTTTCTTTAACTTTTCCCACATTTTCATAAAAATCTTTCCAAAAATTATTCAAAACTTGAACCCATTCAATTTTACCACTAGTGATTTCATCTAGCTGATTTTCTAGGTCCGCAGTAAAATTATAATCTACGTATTTAGAGAATAATTTCTCTAAAAAAGCTGAAATTAGCTTACCTCTATCAGTTGGATTAAACCTTTTATTAATTAATTCCACATAATTTCTAGTTGATAATACCGAAATAATACTAGCGTAAGTAGAGGGTCTACCGATGCCTAACTCCTCCATCTTTTTTACTAAACTAGCTTCAGAGTAACGTGGCGGTGGATCTGTAAAGTGCTGCTCATCATGTAACTTAAGTATGCTAATTTCTTCACCAACTTTGACTTCAGGCAAAATATTCTTTGCATCTTCGTCAGTTTCTTGAACTTGATAAACTTTAAGAAATCCATCAAATTTTACTACTGAGCCGCTAGCTCTAAAGTTAATTTTATTATCAATTGACGAAATAATTATCGTATTTCTATCAAATTCTGCTGGTGTCATTTGAGATGATAAGGCTCTACTCCAAATTAATTCATAGAGTTTAAATTGATCTGCATTTACATATTTTTTGATATCAGAGGGTTTTCTACTTATATTAGTTGGTCTAATTGCTTCATGAGCTTCTTGAGCATTCTTTGCTTTTTTTCCAGTATAACTATTCGGTGCCTCTGGCAAATATCTATCACCATAATCATCAGTAATGAATTTCCTAAAATCTTCAATTGCTTCTTTTGAAATATTAGTTCCATCAGTTCTCATATAAGTAATTAATCCGGTAGTTTCACCCTCGATATCTACTCCTTGATACAGTCGTTGTGCAATTTGCATTGTTCTGGAAGCTCCAAAACCAAATCGTCCTGAAGCAGTTTGCTGTAAGGTAGATGTGGTGAAAGGGGCCAGGGGATTACGCCTGAATACTTTTGTGTTTACATCTATAATTTTAAATTTTGTTTTATTGATTACATCAACTGCTTTTTGTATTTCTTCTTTATTTTTGAAAGAAAATTTTTCTATTTTTTCTCCATTAAATAAACTTAATTTTGAAAAAATATTTTTATTATTTTTATTTGTAAAGTCTGATGTAAGAGTCCAATATTCATCTGGCTTAAATAATTCTATTTCCTTTTCTCTTTCTGTAATAAGCTTTAAGGCCACAGATTGAACTCTTCCTGCTGATTTTGATCCAGGTAATTTAGTCCAAAGAATTGGTGAGATATTAAATCCGACAAGATAATCTAACGCTCGTCTAGCTAAGTAAGCTTCGACTAAAGGCAAATGGATTTGTCTAGGATTTTTTATAGCATCGAGTATTGCTTTTTTAGTAATTTCATTAAAGACAACTCTTTCTAAATTTTTATCTTTGAGAAGTTTCTTTTTTTCCAGAACTTCTTTTACGTGCCAAGCTATAGCCTCACCTTCACGATCTGGATCCGTTGCTAAAATAATTTTATCTGAGTCTTCAGCAGCATTTGTAATTTCTTTTAAATATTTTTTGGAAAAAGAATCAATTTCCCATTCCATTTGAAATTTATTTTCTGGATCGACAGATCCATTTTTTGAAGGCAAATCTCTTATATGACCATAACTTGCTAAAACTAAATAATCTTTTCCTAAATATTTATTTATTGTTTTTGCTTTAGCTGGACTTTCAACAATTACTAAGTTCATTAATTGTTTATTTTCAAAATTAAACGAGTTTGTCAAATTTATTATTGAAAAACTAGAAAAGACAGCACTTATAACTTAATTTTATTTTCTGTAGAACTTTTAAGTCTTAAAATATTTTCTTTATGAGTAAAAAGAATCATCACAAAAAAAATAAAAAGTATTAGGATATTGTTATTTATTTCGTAAAAATATGCATAGAGAAAAACTATCAACGAAGAAATCATTGAAGATAATGATGCAAATCTAAATAATAATGATAAAGAAATCCACGCTATGATAAAAATTAAAAAAAATTTATTAGATAAAGCTAAAATTACTCCAAGGTAAGTTGCCACACCTTTTCCTCCTTTAAATTTTAACCAAACAGGAAAAATATGTCCGATGAAACAAATTAATGCAGATAGAGAGGTTAAGTCTTCAAAATAAAATATTGTTATATAAACTGAAATATATCCTTTAAATAAATCAAGAGCTAACGTAGTTATTGCGAGAAATTTATTTCCAGTTCTAAGCACATTTGTAGTTCCGATATTGCCAGAGCCAACAGTTCTAATATCTTTTTTTAGAAATATCCTAGTTAAGAGTAATCCAAATGGTATTGATCCCAAAAGGTATGAGTAAATTGCTACAATAATTAAATCTATGTCCATTAGTTCGAATATACTAATTCGCCTTGAAGCAAAGTCATTTTCACTTTACCTTGTAATTTTTTATTTTCAATCGCAGTATTTTTTGATTTTGATTTAAGTTCTTCAGCTTTCACTACCCATGGTTTTTCCAGATCAAATATACAAATATCTGCGTCCGATCCTTCTTTAAGGGATCCTTTATCTATTTTTAGTATCTTAGCTGGATTAATCGTTAAGCACTTAATTATTTTTTCCAAAGGCAATGATTCATTATGGTAAAGCTCTAAAGATAAAGATAGCAATGTCTCTATACCGATAGAACCTGTCGCTGCTTGTGCAAACGGAAGTCTTTTACTTTCCTCATCTTCAGGAATGTGATCTGATACAATTACATTAATGAGATCATTTTTTATTCCTTCTATTAATGAAAGTCTATCCTCCTCGCTTCTAAGAGGAGGAGATAATTTCAAAAAAGTTCTAAATTCTCCGATGTCATTTTGATTTAACGATAAATTGTTAATAGAAACCCCTGTGCTGAATTTTATTCCATTAGATTTATTTTTTTTAATAACATTAAGAGAGTTTTTTGAGGAAATTTGATTAATATGATATCTGCAAGGAAATTCACTTAACAAAGATAAATCCCTTTCAATAATAATCTTTTCAGCAATATCTGAGACACCTTGTAAACCTAATCTTGTTGCCACTTCGCCCTGATTAATGCATGAATTTTTAGCTAATTCATAATCCTCGGCATGTTGCATAATCAGAACATCAATGTCTGAAGCATAGTTCATTATTCTAGACATCAATTCAGAATTTTGAATAGTTTTATTAACATCACTAAACCCAATAATTCCTCTTGCTTTTAACAAACCAAATTCAGTCATCTGATTACCCTCCATCTGTCTAGTAATCGAAGCACATGGAAATAGATTTACCTTAGCTTTATCTCTACCCCTTCTAATTATAAAGTCCACCATAGATACGTTGTCTATAACTGGCTTAGTATTTGGCATAGTTACAATTGAAGTTACTCCACCTGCCAAAGCTGCTTGGCTTAATGTTCTAAAATTTTCTTTATATTCAAAGCCAGGCTCTCCAACAAAAGCTTTCATATCAACTAATCCAGGAATAGCTACTAGGCCTTTCAAATCAATTTTTTCTGCTGATTTAGATGTACCTAATTTTTTTCCAATAGATTTTATTTTTCCTTTTTCATCGATAACTATATTTCCTATTTCATCCATCTTTTGAGATGGGTCGATAATTCTCACATTTGTCAAAATTTTTTCTTTCATTTATTTACAGTACAATTTTAAACATGCCATCCTAACAGCTACACCTAATTCAACTTGTTCTTTCACGAGACTAACATTTATGTCATCTGCTAATTTAGTATCAATCTCAACACCTCTGTTCATTGGACCAGGGTGCATTAGTAAAGCATCTTTTTTTGCAAACTTTAGTTTTTCTGGCGTTAGTCCAAAAAATTCGTAATATTCTCTCTTTGATGGAAGAAAAGATCCCTGCATTCTTTCATTTTGCAATCTTAACATCATAACAATATCACACCCATCTAATCCTTTTTTCATATCGGTAAATGATTTAACACCTAAGTTATCTATCCCTTCGGGCATTAAAGTTTTTGGTGCAATGACATTTACTTCTGCACCCAACATATTCATTAAATAAATGTTAGACCTAGCAACTCTTGAATGAAGAATGTCTCCGCATATTGCAATTTTTAATCCCTCAATGTTACCTTTTCTATTAATAATTGTTAAAGCATCAAGTAAGGCTTGTGTAGGGTGTTCTCTCCTTCCATCACCTGCATTGATGACCGTACAATTTACTTTTTGTGAAAGAAGATTTGGTGCACCCGAGTCTTGATGTCTTATAACAATAATGTCAGGATGCATGGCATTTAATGTCATGGCAGTGTCAATTAATGTTTCACCTTTTTTTAATGCAGAGTTACCCATATTCATCGTCATTACGTCCGCTCCTAGTCTTTTTCCAGCTAAATCAAATGAACTCTGTGTCCTTGTAGAAGGTTCAAAAAATAAGTTTATTTGAGTTTTTCCCCTAAGGACATCTAGTTTTTTAGAACTTCCTCTGTTTAATTTTATGAAGGATTTTGCTTCGTTTAAAATCTCTTTTGCCTCGAGAACTGATAAATTTTGAATACCTAATAGATGTTTGGGAGTGTTTTTAATAGCTGTAACTTTTTTTTCAGTTGCCATTAAAATCAACTCTATAGGCCTTTTACTATATTATATCAAGTATTTTTTTTATGATAATAATCTAGAATCCCTTGAAGTATAAATTGAGCAGAATTCTCGTCTAATTTCTTCACTTTTTTTGATGAATTAATTGCTAAATCATTAGATAGATTAAAGGCTCCCTGGCTAGATAGTCTCTCATCCCATAAAGTGATATTTTCTGTAATATCTTTTGAAAGATTTTTAGCTAGATCTTTGGCTGATTGTGAAGAAGGCCCTTCCGTTCCATCCATATTAATTGGATTACCTATGACTATTCCGTCAATGTCATATTCTTCGAAAATTTTCTTAATTTGATCAACTAGGTCTTTATAATTTTCTTTAATAATCGTGGTGTATGGCGTAGCTACAATTTTATTTTCATCTGATAGAGCTATTCCTATTCTTTTGCCGCCAGGATCAATACCTATTAATCTTGATTTTTTCTTGGTTTTTTCAATAAATACGTCAATATCGAGCATGAAATTTACCTAATTTGTGATAAAACACATTTAAATTAACTTATTGCACAAATGTCCTTAGATAAAGAGAAAATTAAACATGTAGCAAAATTAGCTCGAATTTCAGTTGATGAAGCTAAAGTAGATAGCTTAACCAAAGATTTAAACTCAATTTTCAAGTTTATTGAACAATTAAATGAACTGAATACTGATAAAGTTGAACCATTAACATCGATTTTAAACCAGTCTTTGAGATCAAGGAAAGACGAAATCAGTGATGGCAAGATAAGAGAAAAAATTCTTAAAAATTCTCCAAAAAAAAATGAGGAGTTTTTTGTAGTTCCAAAGGTGGTTGAGTAATGAGCAATATAACCAATCAAAGTTTAAGTGAAATTTTGGAAAGTATAAAGTCTAAGAAGATATCCTCATTAGAACTTACACAAGCATATATAAAAAACATTGAAAATGCAAAAAAATTAAATGCTTTTGTAACTACAACATTTGATCAAGCATTAGAAAATGCAAAAAAATTTGATAACAAACCAAATAATGAACAACTTCTTAGCGGGGTACCTTTAGCTGTAAAAGATTTATTTTGTACTGAAAATGTTAAAACTACGGCTGGAAGTAATATTTTAAATAATTTTGTTCCTTCATATGAGTCTACTGTAACAAAAAATTTATGGAACAATGGAGCTTTTTTACTTGGAAAATTAAATTGTGATGAATTTGCTATGGGTTCTTCGAATGAAACAAGTTTTTTTGGAAACGTTATTAATCCTATAGGAGATCATCTAGTTCCAGGTGGTTCTTCAGGGGGATCTTCCTCTGCTTTGGCGGCTGATCTTACTCCTGCAACAATTGGAACAGATACAGGTGGGTCTATTAGGCAGCCTGCATCATTTACTGGCACTGTAGGTCTCAAGCCAACTTACGGTCTTTGTTCGAGGTGGGGTATAGTTGCTTTTGCTTCTTCATTAGACCAAGCAGGACCAATGACTAAAACAGTAAATGATTGCTCAATTATGCTTGAGGCAATGTCTGGTTTTGATGAAAAAGACTCAACCTCAATTAATAAAAAAAAAGAAACATACTCAAAAAATTTAAAAGATAATATCAAAGGATTGAAAATTGGTATCCCTAAAGAGTATCGAGTAGATAATATGCCAAAGGAAATTGATGAACTTTGGGAAAAGGGAAAAAAAATATTAAAAGATTTAGGCGCACAGTTAATTGATATTTCATTACCCCACACAAAGTATGCTTTGCCTACTTACTATATTGTTGCACCTGCGGAAGCTTCATCAAATTTAGCAAGATATGATGGCGTAAGATATGGCTACAGATCACAAAAAGGAAAAGATTTAATTGAAATGTATGAAAACACTAGATCAGAAGGATTTGGTGATGAAGTAAAGAGAAGAATATTAATAGGCACTTATGTTTTATCGTCTGGTTATTACGATGCCTATTATTTAAAAGCCCAAAAAGTAAGACAATTAATAAAAAAAGATTTTGATGATAGTTTTACTAAAGTTGATGCTATTTTAACACCTTCAACACCAAGCTCAGCATTTAAGATAGGAGAAAAAACTAATGATCCTGTATCAATGTATTTAAATGACATTTTTACGGTACCAGTAAATTTAGCTGGATTACCAGCCTTATCTCTTCCTGCTGGATTAGATAAACAGGGCTACCCACTTGGTTTACAATTGATAGGTAAAGCCTTAGATGAACAAAAAATTCTCAATATTGGTTACGCATTCGAAAAGAATTGTGGTTATAAAAATGAAATTAAAAAGTGGTGGTCATGAGCAAAGAAAAATTTGATTATTTTATAAATGGTGAGAAAGGGAAGTATGAAGTAGTTATAGGTCTAGAAGTTCATGCTCAAGTCCTTTCTAATTCTAAACTTTTTTCAGGCTCCTCAACTAAATTCGGAGCTGATCCTAACAAACAAGTAAGTTTAATTGACTCTGCTTTTCCCGGAATGCTACCAGTTATCAATGAGGAGTGCGTGAAACAAGCTGTAAGAACAGGCTTAGGTTTAAATGCAAAAATAAATAATTATTCAGTATTCGATAGAAAAAATTATTTTTATGCAGATCTTCCACAGGGCTACCAGATTTCCCAATATAAAAATCCTATTGTTGGTGAAGGAAAAGTTTTACTGGATATGCCTTATGGTTCAAAAGAAATTGGAATTGAAAGGCTTCATTTAGAACAGGACGCAGGTAAAAGTATCCATGATATGGATCCTTCAAGCACCTATGTTGATTTAAATCGTTCTGGAATAGCTTTAATGGAAATCGTTAGCAAACCCCATCTTCGTTCGCCCGATGAAGTAAATGCTTACATAAAAAAATTAAGAACCATTATGAGATACTTGGGTACATGTGATGGCAATATGCAAGAAGGTTCATTAAGAGCAGATGTAAATGTATCAGTAAGAAAAGTAGGCGATAAAAATTTCGGCACAAGATGTGAAATTAAAAATGTAAATTCAATTAAATTTATGCAAATGGCGATTGAATATGAGGCTAATCGACAGGTTGAATTACTAGAAGATGGAAAAGAGATAGATCAAGAAACAAGATTATTTGATACAAAAAAAAATGAAACAAGATCAATGAGATCAAAAGAAGATGCTCACGATTATAGATACTTTCCTGATCCAGATCTTTTACCCTTAAAACTTGAACAAAAATTAATTGATGATTTAAAAAAATCTTTGCCTGAGTTGCCAGATAATAAGAAGGAGAGATTTATTCAAGAATATGGGCTTAACTCATACGAAGCAAACGTATTGGTTTCTGAAAAAGAAATCTCTGATTATTATGAGGAAGTTGCAAAATTATCTGACAAAAAACTAGCAGCTACATGGATGATGGGTGATTTATTTGCAATGCTCAACGACAAAGGACTTAATATTTCTAACTCACCAATTTCTGCTAAAAATTTTGCTGAGTTAGTACAATCAATTAAATCTGGAGAGATTTCAGGAAGAATAGCAAAAGAAGTTTTCGAAATTATGGTTGAAAGCGGTGATAACCCAAAAAAAATCATAGAGTCAAAAGGGATGAAACAACAAAGCGATCCTAAAGAATTAGAGAAAATGATTAATGAAATACTATCAAAAAACAAAGATAAAGTTGATCAATATAAAGCTGGAAAAGAAAAATTGTTTGGTTTTTTTGTTGGACAGGTTATGAAATTATCTGGCGGGAAAGCAAACCCTCAATTGACAAATGAAATTCTAAAAAAACTTTTAAAAGGCTAATTATGCCTAAATCATTAGATTTAACAGATAATCTTGAAAAATATATCGTTGACCACTCTGAAGATCTATCGGATATCCAAAAAGAAATCTTAGATTACAATTTAAGTCTTGGTGACCAAAAGAAATTACAAATATCTATTTCACAAGCACAATTCCTTCAAACATTAATTAAGATATCTGATATCAAAAAAGTTTTAGAAATTGGAAGTTTTACAGGTTTTAGTGCTTTATCAATGGCATTATCATTACCTGAAGATGGATTTTTAATTAGCTTAGATAAAAATACTGAATTTAGCAAAAAAGCAAAAACCTTTTACGATAAGGCTAATGCAAATAAAATTACACAAATTATAAAGCCAGCAATTGAGAGTTTAAAAGATTTAGAAAATTCTAAACGAAAATTTGATCTAGTTTTTATTGATGCAGATAAAGAAAATTATGTAAATTATTATGAAAAAAGCATTGAATTGATTGATAAAAATGGACTTATTATAATTGATAATGTTTTGTGGCATGGTGAGGTGGCTGATAAATCAAATAATGATAAATTTACAAAAATTATTAAAGATTTTAACAAACATATTAAAGATGATAATAGAGTGACAAAAAATATTCTTCCTATAGGCGATGGATTAACAATTTGTATTAAAAAATAATGTTTACTGTTTTTGGATTTTATAAGTTTAAAAAGATTAAATCTTTAAAGAAATTTAGATCTTTATTCCAATCGGAATTCCTTAATAATAAAGTCAGAGGGACCTTAATACTTTCTGCAGAAGGTATTAATGGTACAATTGCAGGACAAAAAAAATCGATTTTGAAAATAAAAAACTTATTAAAAAAAAGATTAAAGTTTATTAAGTTTGATAGTAGTAATCATTCTACAAGCAGGTTTCAACCATTTCATCAAGGAAAAGTTAAGATAAAGAAAGAAGTTGTACCTATCGGTTTAAAGATTGATAAAAAAAACAAAAAACAAAATAAATATCTCTCAGGTAATTCTTGGAATAGATTGATATCTAAAAAAGAAACTTTAGTTGTTGATGCAAGAAAGTCATTTGAATTTAAAGTGGGTACTTTTAAAAAGGCTATTAATCCTAATATCACTAACTTTAGGGATTTTCCAAAATATTTACAAAAGATAAATAAAAACAAACCAGTTGCTATGTTTTGTACAGGTGGCATTAGATGTGAAAAAGCATCTGTTTATTTAAAACAAAAAGGTTTCAAAAACGTTTTTCAATTAAAAGGTGGTATCCTTAATTATCTAGATAAAGTTGAGAAGAAAAATAGTTTGTGGAAAGGAGAGTGCTTCGTATTTGATAATAGAGTGTCAGTTAAACATGGATTAAAGCAAGGTTCTTTCTCGGTTTGTGGCGGTTGTAGAACACCCATTTCACCTTTGGACAAGAGATCAAAGATGTATGAAAGAGGTGTTTCTTGTCATAATTGTTATAAAAATCTCACAGAAAGTCAAAAGACTAGATTTAGAATGAGACAGAAACAAATTAATGTTGCTAAAAGCAAAGGTATCAAGCATATGTTTCAGAGAGAGTATACCTTATGAAATCAATAAATTTAGTGGGTGAACCAATAATCGATTTGCTTAAAAAAATCGCAATACCAGCGAGCACCGGAACACTTTTTCAAACTCTTTATAATATTGTAGATACTTTTTTTGCAGGAAAAATATCTGCAAACGCGTTAGCAGCTATAGCAAAATCTTTTCCTTTATATTTTATAATTATTGCTACAGGAGTAGGTATCGTTTCAGCTTCAAATGCTCTAATAAGTAACTCGCTCGGCGCAAAAGAAGATCGTACTGCATCTTTATATGTGGCTCAATCACTTCTTTATTCTGTCTTTGTTTCAATTTTAGTAACCATAGTTGGCTTATCTTTTTCAGATGATCTCTTGAGATTTATGGGCTCAGATCAAGAAACAATAAAATTAGCTACAGATTATTTAAACATTATTTTTTTTGCTACTTTTATTTTTTTAATTCAGATCTCTTTAAATGGAGCGCTAAATGCTCAAGGTGATACTAAAAGTTATAGAAACGTTTTAATAGTTAGTTTCTTCTTAAATATTGGACTTAATCCCTTATTTATTTTTGGCTTAGGACCTATTCCAGCTTTTGGTATTGCAGGACTTGCAATAGCAACAGTAATCGCTCAACTTTTAGGATTAATTTATTTAGCCTACAAAGTTTATTGCTGTGAACTAAAACAGTATTTAGGTCCTCAATGTTTTCTCCCAAAATTCGATTTAATCAAAAATCTTACTAATCAATCTGTGCCAATGATGATGAATATGTTTATGATTGGCTTAGGTATTTATAATATTTTATTTTTTGTAAGTAAATTTGGATACCTTGCTGCAGCTGGTTATGGTTCAGCTCTAAGAATTGAACAAATTCTTTTATTACCAGTAATTGGACTTAATACAGCCGTTCTAACAATTGCAGGTCAAAATTTTGGAGCTAAACTTTTCGATAGAGTGGATGAGTCTTACACTAAAGCAATTATGGTTGGCTCATTATTTATGATTTTAGCAGGGGTTATTGTCTTTTTATTAGCTGATAATATTGTTTCAATTTTCACTGATAATCAGGAAGTGATAGATTTTGGGGCTGATTATTTAAAAGTAGCAGCCTTTATTGGACCTGTGTATCCTGTTTTTTTTATAACTAATGCTTTGTTTCAAGCAATTAAAAAGCCGATTTATACAGTAATAATAACTTTCTCGAGACTTGTGTTGCTACCGTTTTCTACAATGTCAGTTGTGGTATTTATTTTAAATGGCAGTTTCAAAGATTTATTTTTAGGTTTATTCTTTATAAATTGGACATTTGGGATTTTAGTATTTTTATTTTCAAAGTATTATATGAAAAAACTTTTTAGCAAGACAGCTAAAGTTTAAAATTATTTGTATTCTAGTTTATTCTCTAATTTTCTCACAAAATAAGATACTACTAAGATTAGCACTAAGTATTCCAAAATTAAAAAAGTGTATATTTCTAGAGGTCTGTAGGTAGTAGTGACTAGCTCATTAGCTTTTCTTGTTAAATCTCCTATACCTATAATTGATACTAGAGAGGACATTTTTAATACATAAACAAATTGATTTCCCATGGCTGGTAATACAACTTTAATCGCTTGCGGAAGAATTACCAATCTCATCTTTCTCCAGAAATCCATTCCTAAAGACTCTGAGACTTCATGTTGACCTTTTGAAATTGAATTAATTCCTGCTCTAAAAATTTCTGCTTGAAACGCACTCTCACTAATAGTCAAAGCTATTATTCCAGATACAAATGGCGAGAAACTTACTCCAATCATGATTGGAAGGCCATAATAAATCCAAAGAATTAAAACTAACAAAGGGATGGCTCTAACAATTTCTACGTATGTTATGTTAAAATAAGTTAAGAATTTATTATTTGACAATGAAGGTAGAGCAACTATCAAACCGATAATCATAGCTAGAATGATTGAAACTACTGAAATATAAATCGTAGTTGTAATTCCACTAATTAAAAATTTAAGATTAGTTAAACCATCTATATTATCTGGACTAAGAATATACCAACCCCATTCATAGTTAGAACTACATCCTTGAAGCAAAAATAGAATAGAAATTATTTTTAAAAATTTCACTAATTGACTATATTTGTAAATGGGAGGTATTGAAACTTAAATTATAAGCTTTTTAGATCGTACTTTGCCAATAAAGTTTTAAAAAATCCGGATGATTTCTTTTTCTTAATCCAATTGCTGACGTAATCATTCCACACTTTGTCACCTTTTGGAACCATCATAGCTAAAAATGCTGGATTTTTTCCTCCATCAGGAACTATAGCTAATTGAGGATATTTAATAACTAGTTTGTTTGCTTCTGTTGAACTTGTTATATTTCCATCAGCTCTTCCCGCTAAAACTTCTTGAAAGTCTCTTGCAGGAGCTTCAACTGACTGAAGTTTTGATTTTGGAAAAAATTCTTTTGCTTTTTCTTCCTGAGATGTTCCTAACGTTGTAGCTATTGTAACACTACTATTATTTAAAGACTCCCAAGTTGAAAATTTTTTTAAATTCTTTTTTAAAACAAGTGGGACTGTTGCATACTTGTAATATGTAGTGGTAAATCCGGCTACTTCTGCTCTTTTTGGTGTTTTGGTAACACTTGTTGATATATCGTATCTATCAGCTGTTATTCCTGCAACAATAGTTTTCCACTCTGCAGGCACAAATTTCACTTTCACGCCTAAATCTTTAGCTAGCTCATTCATCACATCAATATCAAATCCTTTGTACTTGTTCGTTTTTGGATCTTTCATTGACATTGGATCCCAGTCTCCTGTCGTACCAACTCTTAACTCTCCACTTTTTTTGATTGCGTCTAGTTTAGATGCTGCTTGAGCACTTGTTGTTACAAGTAATACCAATAATATTGAAAAAATTTTTTTAATCACGTTATGTTATTAGCTAATCTCTCTCTTTTTTTCGATTTGCAATTTGACCCACTTTAACAACCTTTTGAAAAGGGGTTGACTGAAAGGTAGTTTATCAGCTATAAAGAACAAAACAAGAACATTTATGAAGTTAACAATACCTTATTATTTACATAAAGTGGGAGCTGGTTTTCCTTCTCCGGCAACAGATTATATTGAGGACGATATAGATCTAAACTCTCATCTCATAACAAATGCACCAGCTACGTTCATCATTAGAGTGCAAGGTAAATCTATGACTAATGTGGGCATATATGACGGCGATCTATTAATAGTGGATAAAAGCTTAAATCCAAAAAATTTCTCCACTGTTATAGCAAATATCAACGAAGAACTTGTAGTCAAAACTCTGGTTAAAAGTAAGGGCAACAACTACTTAACATCAGGTTCAAAAAACACATCGGATCGAATTAATTTAACAGATAATCCAGAAATAATAATTTGGGGAGTAGTAACATATGTCATACACAAACAGCAGTAGAAAAAAAGTTGCATTAATTGACTGTAATTCATTTTATGTTTCTTGCGAAAGATTATTTAATCCTAAAATACAAAATGTACCAGTTGTGGTGCTATCTAATAATGATGGATGTGTAATATCCAGATCTACTGAAGCAAAAAAACTTGGAATAAGAATGGGTGAACCATATTTTAAAGTTAAAGATTTAGTTAAAAAAAACAACGTTCAGATATTTTCTTCGAACTATGCATTATATGGAGATCTTTCTAGACGAGTGATGAAAGTTTTAAAAGGTTTTACTGATAAAATTGAAATCTATTCTATAGACGAAGCATTTTTAGATTTATCGCATATCAAAGATGAACAAGTCGAAGAATATGGAAAACAAATAAGAGAAAGAGTTTTAAAATGGACGGGAATACCAACAAGTGTAGGAATTTCAAATACAAAAACTTTAAGTAAAGTTGCAAATCATATTGCCAAAAAAAATAAAGCAGGAGTGGTATTTCTAAAAGAAAATATAGATAATATACTAAAAGATTTTGATATTGCAGATGTATGGGGAGTTGGAAGACAGTTATCAAAACTATATATTAAAAATGGAATAGACAATGCTTATAAACTAAAAAATATTTCAAACACATGGGTTAAGAAAAGTACTAATGTTTTAGGTGCGAAAACAGTAATGGAGTTAAGAGGGATTCCTTGTATAGATTTAGAAACTGAGGAAACAAGAAGAAAAAGCTGTTGTGTATCAAGATCGTTTGGAAAAAAAGTTGAGAGTTTAGATAAATTAAAAGAGTCTATAACTACTCATTGTTTAAATGCAGCAGAAAAAATAAGAACAGATAAACAAACTACGCGAGCTGTCACTATATTTATAAGAACAAGTCCATTTGATAAAAATAGAAAATACTATTCAAATTCTATTACTATTGAATTGCCGGTGGCAACTAATAACAGTATTGAACTTGTAAAAACTGCAATTAGCGGACTGGGAAAGATTTATAAATATGGTTATTTCTATCAAAAAGCTGGAATTATTTTATCTAAGCTTAGAGACGCTTCTGAAAAAGAGCTAAATTTATTAGCACCAATTTTAGAGAATAAATCTCAACCATTAATGAGAGCAATCGATTTTACCAATGCAAAATATGGACGAAATGCAATCAGTATAGCTCAAGCTGGTATAAGTAACGATTGGAAAATGAGAAGAGAACACTCATCTAGAATAGATACAGCTTCATTTGACTTCCTACCTAAAATAAATATATAATTTGTATAAGGGGTGTCATAAAGACTGAGATCATACCCAAAGAACCTGACCGGTAATTCAGTAAGGGATAAATGAAAGATATATACCTATCAACACAAACAACGCTAATTATTACTCTAGTAGTAGGCGCTTTTTTTATCGCCTTAGGTTATATAAATTTAAAAAAAATTTCAGATAATAAAAGCCTAATAATTGGTGACAGAAAAGAGAGTATTTTTTCATTAACAACGAGTTTATCAGCATCTGCCTTGGGAGCTTGGATATTATTCGGACCAGCTTCAGCAGCAACTTGGGGGGGAATAGGGGCAGTAATTGGATATGCGTTAGGTACAGCTGCACCTATGCTATTTTTACTAAATTTTGGACCGAAAATAAGGAGAGAATTTCCTAACGGAATGTCTTTAACTGAGTTTATTAAAAGAAGATTTGGGACTGGAATTTTAAAGATAATGTTAATCTTAATTCTATTTTATTTGACAATTTTTTTGATAGCAGAAGTCACAGCAATAGCTTTTTTAATAAATTTAATCTCAAAAACACCTTTATGGATAACATCCGGACTAACTTTAATCATATGTCTTTTATATATATTAAGAGGTGGATTTAAACTTTCGATTATTACAGATAAATATCAATTTATAATAATTTTAAGCATAATATTATTTTCTATATTTTTAATTTTAGGAAATTTAGAAATAAATAGTTATGAACTGATTAAAAAAAATTCTGCAAAACTTATAAGTAAAAATTATATTCCAAATTACACTGCTGGATTGACATTTTTTATAGCTGTAGCAGCAACAAACTTATTTCACCAGGGTAATTGGCAACGTGTCTTTGCTGCAAAAAATAACTTTATTTTAAAAAAAAGTTTAATCTACTCATCAATTATATCATTTTTGATTGTTTTTTGGATGGGCTACACAGGTCTAATATCTTTTTCACTTGATCCTAAAATAGAACCTGATTTAGCTTTTTTTAAAATAATGTTATCTAATGATAATGTTTTAATAATTGTTTCTATTTTAATTTTAGCCCTAGCTTTAACATTAAGCACAATTGATACATTAATAAACGCTATTTCAAGCCTAATAATTATTGATGGAAAAAAACTAAATAAATTTTTAAGTGGCAGAGAAATAAAAGATAAATCCAATAAATTAATTTTATTATTATGTTTGATTGTTTTTATTTTTGCTTCTAAAGGATATAGCATCTTATATTTATTTTTATTTGCAGATCTTCTTTGTTGTTCGGCAGTTGTAACAATATTCTATGGTTTTTTTAAAAAAAAAATTAATACAAGATTGTCTTTAGTATCAATTATTCTTGGTTTAGGCACAGGTTTATTATTTTTCCCAAGTCAAAATTTTCAATCAAGTCTTTTAGTAGGTAATATTATGTCTATAGAAAATTTTAGTCCAATAGTCTTATCAAACTTACTCTTTATTTCATTTTTTGTAGCTATAATTGTACCACTTGTAATAATAACAACTCACTCTTTACGTAATTCGTTAAGATAAATAGATACAGCTATCCAAATTATTACGAAACCAAAAAACTTTTCAAAGGTTAGAATCTCATCAAAATAAGTTATTCCCAAAAGAAATTGCGATGTTGGAGTTAAAAACAAAATCATACTCGCTGGACCGATTCCAATTATCTTAAATCCTAAAGTATATAAAAAGAGAGGCACCAAAGTCATAAATCCAGACCAAAATAAATAAAAAGATAAAAGAGGTTCTTTATAAGAAAAAACATTTAAATTTAAATTTATTAAATAAATAAATAATACAATTGCTATAGGAGATATTAGCAATGTTTCTATCAACAGACCTATATCTGATGAAACTTTAATTTTTTTTCTTATTAATCCATAAATACTAAAAGTTATTGCAACAGTAAGACCAATCCAAGGTAATTCACCAAGTTTTATTAAAAAGTAAAATAAAGAAATTACTACTAATATTACCGCAATAAATTGATTTCTATTTAGTTTTTCTTTTAAAAATACTCTTCCTAAAAATACACTTATTATAGGGTAGATATAATATCCTAAACTTGAATCTAATAATCTATTTACATTGACGGCATAAAGCCAGGTTGCCCAGTTTATACTTACCAATAAACCTGATAAAAAAAGTAATAACTGATTTTTTCTCTTTTTAAAAATTTCAATAAATTCTGGCCATTTTTTATAAAAACTTGTTGTAAGAATTAAAAGAACTGCAGTCCAAATAGTTCTGTGAACAGTCAATTCAATAAATGATGCAAAAGATACAAATTTGAAAAAAATCGTCCCCACAACACCCCACCAAAGAGATGCAAAAGCAGCATAAAAAATTCCTGATAATTGTTTTCGTTGCATTACAAAGTTGATGCAATATAAGTTAATTTTCTTTATAAAGATATGTAAAGCTTGTGGTGAGATGGGTGAGTTGGTTTAAACCAGGAGTTTGCTAAACTTCCGTAGTATTTAACTATGCTACCGAGGGTTCGAATCCCTCTCTCACCGCCAATTAGTTAAAATAACTATCTATTTGTACAGGTTCTTTTCTTAGAATATATTTGTAAACATTAATATTTTCTAGAACTCGTTGAACGTAATTTCTAGTTTCTTCAAATCTAATTTGTTCAATCCAATTAATATAAGAAATTTGACCTTTTGAAGGATCTCCATTTACTCTTCTCCAAGTTTTTACTCTATTTGGACCCGCATTGTACGCGGCAATAGCAAACGGGAAAACACCATTATAATCATTGAGCAGTCCATTAAAATAATATGAACCAAGTTTAATGTTGTATTCTGGATCTGCTGTTAGTCGACTTATACTATAAGGTAGTTTTGCTTGTTTAGCTACGATCTTAGCTGTGTACTTCATTAACTGCATCATACCTCTAGCTCCAGCCCAACTATTTGCTTTTCTGTCAAATTCACTTTCTTGTCTGATTATTGCAAGAACAATTTCTTGTTTAGGCATCTGTTTATTATTTACAATTTTTGGAGTGGCAATAACTGGATAATTATATTTATTCAAAAATCTTTTTTCATAGGATGCTTTTTTTGATATTTGAATTGCAAAATCATATCTTTCAACAGATGTAGATAACTCTGCTGCTAAAACTTCACTACCTTTCTCAATATTAAGTTCAGCCAAATGTTTAAGAATATCTTTAGCATATTGGCTTGCATCAAGTTCATGTAATAGAATAACATGTTTAATAAGTTTATTTTTTTTAAACTCTTTTTCGTAATCCTTATCAAAATTACTTTCATCTCTTAATTCAAAATTCCCACCCGGATTAACCTTATTGAAAGCAAGTTGTCCATAATAAGTCATTGGAAATTTTGCTGCTTCTGAAAAAAAATTATTAGCAGTTTCCTTTTCATTTAATCTTTCATACGATTCTCCTAACCAATATGCTCCTCTAGCTAAGCTTATAGGATAGCCAACATTATTGTAAAAATTTTGAAAATGATTAATTGCATACTCAGGAGATTTCAAAAAAGTTAAAGCTATCCAACCAGATAGCCATTCAGCCTCCGCAAAAGATGGACCAGATGATAGGGAGTGTTCACTAGCTACTTTATATGCTGTCTTATATCTTTTTTTGTAAATTAAACTTCTCGTAACACTCTCTCTCTGTTCCCACCATTTATCCGGTCTAACCATTTGTTTTTCAGTTTTATTCGCGTTTTGATATAAAATTTCTAAAGATCCGTCTAATCGTCCTCTTCGGTTTCTCCATCTCAATCTATCAAACTCTAAACCAGGATCTTTTTTTAAATACTGAGGAACCTTTGCTATTGCATTGTCTACACCATAAGAGTTACTCATTAAAATTTGTCTTGCATTATAAAGAGCTCTTTGATCGGTAGGCAAATACTTAAGCATTCTTTTTAGATCCCAATATTTCCTTTCCCATGCTAAATAATCAGCTCTTTTTACATGATCATCTGACGAGATAAATTTTTTAAATTTAGCTCTGTAATAACCCAAATCATTTTTTCTTATCTCAGCAGTGATCCATCCTTCTTTAACTAACTCTTTGACTTTTTCTAGCTTTCCTTGTTCTAGATAGGCCTCAGCTAATTTAATTTTACCTAAGCCACCTAAGGGAGGATATTTTTCAAACCAATTAATTATTGATGTAGGTGAATTATTTCTTAAATATATTTTTTCTTCTGCCAAATATCTTATTCTGTTAATTCTTGGATAATAATCATTTTGTTCTATAAATTTTTTATATTCACTAAATGACGCTCCATTTCTAGTGGTTTTGAGATGCATCCAAGTAATTAATTTTCTGAACTCACTATCTTTAACCTTTTGGGCGCTTTTTAAAGCACTATTCCATTTTTTTTGTTTAATAAAATCAATTGTTTCTTTTGCTCTATCGAAATCCTTTTTATTAAGAACTTTTGAACTTTTTACTTCTTTTGATGAAATTTTATATGTAATTGGTTTTTTTCTAGGGTACACAAATGTAGATGATACCTGTGTTTTTACTTCTTCTTTAAGCTCTGTTTTTATTTCTTTTTTTTTAGTAGGCTCTTTTTTTTGTTCAACTTCGGCTAGTTTAGTCTCACCTTTTTTTTCTAATAATGGCTTTGGCGCAGGTAGATTTTTATTAATACTTTCTTGGATCTGTTTTTCTGACTTTTTAAAAATTGATGGTTTTTTTTGCGGTAATAGGAAATCTGTCTCTGAATAAACGATACTAATTTTCAAAAATGATAATAAAAATACTAGACTAATTAATCTATTAAGCATAAGTTTAAGGATATCTACCTTATATTGTTTTATGCTTAAAGGATCAATTGTTGCATTAATAACCCCATTTAAAGATGATAATCTTGATGAAAACACGTATAGAAGTTTAATTGATTATCACTTAAATAACGGCACAAATGGTATAGTCCCCGGAGGCACCACTGGAGAGTCTCCCACTTTATCTCATAGTGAACACAAAAAAATTATAGAGATAGCGGTTAAAGAATGTAGTGGAAAAATACCTGTGATAGCTGGCACAGGATCTAATTCAACGGATGAAGCTGTTGAATTATCTCAATACGCTGAAAAAGCCGGTTCAGATGCATTATTAGTTGTTACACCATATTACAACAAACCAACTCAAGAGGGCTTGTACCAACATTATAAAAAGATAAACGATAGTGTTGGAATACCAATTATAATTTATAACATTCCGTCAAGATCAGTAATAGATATGTCAGTTGAAACCATGAGCAAACTATATGAACTAAAAAATATAGCCGGTGTAAAAGATGCAACTGGTGACTTAAATAGAGTAGATCAGCAATTAAAAGCAATGGGAAAAGATTTTATTCAGCTAACTGGAAATGACGATAATGCTCTAGAGTTTAATAAAAGAGGTGGAGTGGGAGCTATCGGAGTCACAGCAAATATAGCTGCTAAAATTTCTTCTGATTTTCAAAAAGCTTGTGAGCAAAAAAATGAGGAAGCAGAGTCGTTAGATAGGCTCTTACAGCCCTTACATTCAGCGTTATTTATTGAAAGCAATCCATCACCAGTAAAATATGCAGCATCATTACTAGGTATGTGCAATCCATCTGTAAGATTACCATTAGTTGAAATTAGAGAAGCAACAAAAAAGAAAGTTTCAGAAGCACTTAAAGTAGCTAAATTACTTTAATGAAACAAAATATAGCGCCCGGAAGAAAAATAATTTGTTTAAATAGAAAAGCTAGTTTTAATTATTTTTTTTTAGAAACTTTAGAAGCAGGTATTTCTTTAAAAGGATCAGAAGTCAAATCGCTAAGAGAGGGCAAAGGAAGCATTGCAGACTCATACGCTATAGATAACAACGGAGAATTATTTTTAATTAATTCTCATATTCCACTTTACAGACAATCATCCTATAACAACCATAATCCTAAAGGTGAGAGAAAACTTCTCTTAAAGAGGCGAGAAATTAATAAGTTGATTGGAAGAATAAATCAGGAAGGTTTGACTATTATTCCTACTAAGATGTATTTCTTTAAAGGAAAAGTAAAAATTGAAATCGCCGTTGCAAAAGGAAAAAAACTTTACGATAAAAGACAAGTAAAGAAAAAGAGAGATTGGAATAGAGAAAGAGCGAGACTGTTAAGTAGAAATAATAAATGATACACCTTAATATTGGATCAAATCTAAATTCTATTCATGGTTCTAGATTTGATAATATTTCAATTGCAATTCGGTTACTAATTGAAGCGAAAATTCAAATTGAAAAAATTTCTAATTTTTATGAAACACCTTCTTATCCAAATCAGAAACTACCAAAGTTTCTTAATGTAGGAACTTTAGTAAATAAAAACTTAAATCTTTTAAGATTATTTAAAGTAATAAATTTAATCCAAAAAAAAATTGGCAGGACTAAAACAAAGAAAAACGATCCTAGAGTAATTGATATTGATATAGTTGATTTTAATGGTTTAATAAAAGACTCAAAAGATCTTGTTTTACCGCATCCGAGAGCACATTTAAGAAATTTTGTTTTATATCCGATTTTAGAAATTGATCCTAAATGGTCACATCCAATTTTAAAGAAAAATGCCCAATTTTTAATAAATAATTTAAGCCAAAAATCCCGGATTGAGATTACAAGATTAAATAAAAATGTTAAAATAAAGCATGATTAACAATAATGAATTAATTAATCAGATTAAATCTTACAATAAATTTTTAAATTCAGAGTCATTAAGCAAGGCATATGACTTTGCTTTAGAGGCGCATCAAAACCAAAAAAGAGAAGAGGGGGTTCCATATATTATTCATCCAGTTGCAGTAGCAAAAATTTTAACTGAATTAAAATTAGATAGCGCAACAATTACAACTGGACTTCTTCATGACACTATAGAGGACACTAACGTAACCTATGCAACTGTTAAAAAAGAGTTTGGTGAAGAAGTTGCCAATTTAGTCGATGGTGTAACTAAAATTTCTGCATTAGAGGATAAAGCATCTACAGATTCTAAAGCTGAAAATTTTAGAAAATTAATCTTAGCAACATCTAAAGATATAAGAGTTTTATTAGTCAAACTTGCCGACAGATTGCACAATATGAGGACAATTCAATTTGTAAAAGATAAAGATAAAATAATTAGAAAGGCAAAAGAAACTATGGAAATTTATGCCCCATTAGCTGATAGGATGGGGATGAATAGAATTAGAGACGAGTTAGAGGATTTGTCTTTTTCAGTTCTCAATAAACCAGCAAGAGATTTAATTTTAGAAAGATTAAATTTTATTAAAAATAATACTGATGATACATTTAAAACAATTTCTAAAGAATTAATTGAAATACTAAATCAAAATGGGATAACTGCAACTATAACAGGACGAGAAAAAACACCTTTTTCAATTTGGCGCAAAATTCAAAATAAAAAAATATCCCTTGAACAACTTACCGATATTATAGGCTTTCGCGTAATAGTTAACACATTGGAAGATTGCTACAAAACTTTGGGTATCTTTCATAGTAGATTTCCAACTATTCCAGGCAAATTTAAAGACTATATATCAACACCTAAGATCAATAAATACAAATCAATTCACACAGCTGTGATAGGTCCTAAGAAAAATAGAATAGAGATACAAATTAGAACACATGAAATGCACGAGTTTGCCCAAAGGGGTATAGCTTCTCATTGGAAATATAAATCCTCAGAAAAGTTTTCAGAATTATCATGGAAAGAATATGACTGGTTAAGAGATTTAGTTGAAATTATTGAGGCAGGTACTAGCCCTGAACATTATTATGAATTTACAAAATTACAAATGTTTCAAGAAAATGTATTTTGTTTTACTCCCAAAGGAGCTGTTATAAAACTACCTAAACAAGCGACCCCGATTGATTTTGCGTATGCTGTTCATACGAAAATAGGAAATAGTGCCGTAGGTTGCACTGTAAATGGAAGTCACTCTACATTACAAACAATTTTGAAAAATGGAGATTTAGTGAATATCGAAACCTCTAAAAATGCAACTCCCTCTTTACATTGGCTCTCATCCTCTAAAACTGGAAAAGCTCGTTCTGCCATTCGAAGATTTTGGCAAGATAGATCTACAGAAAACTTAAATGTTATTGAAAAAAATTATTCAAGCACAATTGAGGTTGATTTACCCCACAAACCTGGAGTATTAGGTCATATAACCTCGCTTATTGGTCTTAATAAAGGAAATATAGTGAATTTAGAAATTATTAAAAGATCAAAGGAACATCTTACTTTTTCTTTTGACTTGCAAATTAAAGATTTGAAAAACTTTACAAACTTGATAAGTCAAATAAAGCAAAGTAATTTAAGATTTAAAATTATTCGACATAAACAGAAAAAAAATGCTTTCATTAGAAGAATCTTTGAAAATTTTAAAAGAAACTAACGCTCTTTTAGAAGGTCATTTTATATTGTCATCTGGATTACATAGCCCTCAATATATTCAATGTGCTCAACTGATGAGCAAACCAAGTGAAGCATTTAAAATATGCTCCTCTCTCTCTCAAAAAATAAAAAAAGAATTTAAAGAATTCGATCTTATCTTATCACCTGCTATGGGAGGTATAATCGTAGGCTTTGAAATTGGAAGAATATTAAATAAAGAAACTATTTTTTCTGAAAGAGTTAATGGTGAATTTAAACTGCGAAGAGATTTTACAGTAAATAAAAATCAAAAAGTTTTAATAATCGAAGATGTAATTACTACTGGAAAATCAAGCTTAGAATGTTCTAAAATTGTGGAAGATAATAATGCAATCATCGTTGGATATGCTTGTTTAATAGATAGATCTAATGGAAAATCAGCAATTAAAGAAAAAATAGTATCACAGATAAAGATAGATATTCCTACTTATACAGAAAAAAATTTACCAAAAAATTTATTAGCTCTTAAAGCTGTAAAACCTGGAAGTAGAAATCTTTAATGAGTAAAATAAGACTTGGTGTAAATATAGACCACGTAGCAACAGTAAGAAATGCAAGAGGAGAAAATTATCCAAGCCCTTTAAGAGCTGCCTTATTTGCGCAAAAAAGCGGAGCCGACTCTGTAACCATTCATCTTAGAGAGGACAGAAGGCATATTAATGACTCCGATTTAAAAGAAATAAAATCTAAACTTAAAATTCCATTTAATCTTGAAATTGCAGCTACTAATGAAATGTTTAAAATAGCTTTAAAAAGAAAACCACCATTTATATGCATAGTTCCTGAAAAAAGACAAGAAATTACAACAGAGGGGGGGCTTAATTTAAATTTTAGAAAAAATTTTCTAAAAAAAATAATAAATAAATTAAAGAAAAATAAATCAAGAGTTAGTCTTTTTGTAGAACCAAATTTAAATGATATTAAAGAATCAAAAAATTTAAATGCTGATTGTGTTGAAATACATACTGGAAAATTTTGTAATTTAGTTAACAAAAATAAAAATTATAAAAATGAATTAAAAAGAATAAAAACAGCTGTAACAATGGGAAATAAGTTAGGTTTGGAAGTTCACGCTGGGCATGGCCTTACTTATAAATCTGCAAAAATATTATCAAAAATCTCAGGCATAAAAGAATTTAATATTGGTCATTTTTTAATTGGAGAGTCAATTTTTGTAGGTCTCAATAAAACTATTAAAAATTTCAGAAAGATCGTTAAGTAATGAAAATATTTGGTGTTGGCACTGATATAGTAAAAACTAATAGAATTCAAAAATTGTTGAGAAGGAAGAATGTTTTAGAAAAATTGTTTAATAAAGAAGAAATTACAAAATGCAAAAGAATAAAAAAAATGACAAATTGTTTTGCAAAAAGATTTGCTGCAAAAGAAGCTTTTTCAAAAGCATTAGGCACCGGTATTTCAAAAGGAATTAACTTTAATCAGATAGTTGTCCTTAATGAAAAAAATGGAAAACCCTTTATAAAATTAATTGAAAACACAAAAAAAAATGTTGAAAAAAAATTAAAGAAAAAAAATTATAAAATTTCATTGTCTCTTACTGATGAAGATGAGTACGCTGTTGCTTTTGTAACAATTTCAATATGAAAAAAAAAAGTTTTATTAAAATTATTGTTGAAAATTTAAAAACTTTATTAGGTGCGTTATTGATAGCTATATTGATAAGGTCATTGATAGTTCAGCCTTTTTATATACCTTCTTCATCAATGGAGCCTACTTTATTGGTAGGCGATAGAATATTCGTAATTAAATATGTGTACGGATATAGTAAACATTCTTTTCCGTTTAGCCCAAATGTTTCTAATAAGCGTTTTATGCCAAATAATCCAAATCAAGGAGATTTAGTAGTATTTAAAACTCCAGCAGATAATAGAACTGATTATATTAAAAGATTAATAGGATTACCTGGAGATGAAATTCAATTTATTAACGGAGATCTTTTTATTAATGGGAATAAAATATTAAGAGAAAAAAGCGAGATTAAAGAACCTATAAGATGTGGAAATTTTACATTCGACTCTATTACGTATGTTGAAACTCTCCCTAATGGGGTAAAACATTTAGCAACTTATAATAAAACTGGATCATTACAAAATACAAAAAAATATATTGTTCCACCAAACCATTTTTTTTTAATGGGGGATAACAGAGATTGTTCAAAAGATAGCAGATTCCTTGAAGAAGTTGGTTATGTTAATAATTTGAACTTGGTAGGAAAAGCAAAAATAATTTTCTTTTCAAATGATACACAAAAGGGAAGTTTATTAAAATTTTGGAATTTACAAAATTCTTTCAGATTAGAAAGGTTATTTAAGAGTTTATAATGAGCAAATCTATAAAAGAACTTGAAGGTTCAATAAAATATAGCTTTAAAAATAAAGATTTACTTCACAAAGCTTTAACCCACAAAAGCTTTAATTCAGATAACAATAATGAAAAATTAGAATTTTTAGGAGACAGAGTGCTGGGCTTAGTTATTTCAAAAAAACTTTTAGAAAAATATCCTAATGAGAAAGAAGGAATTATTGATAAAAAATTTGCTAATTTAGTAAACAAAAAAACATGTGTTAAAATTGCAAGAAAGTTAAACCTTAAGAAATATCTATATTTGGGAACCTCACAAAAAAATACAGAAAGATCTACAGACAAGATTGTGAGCGATAGTCTTGAAGCAATTGTAGGAGCGATATATTTAGATGGTGGAATAAAGTCTTCAGAAAAATTTATACTAAATCTATGGGAGAGTTTTATTGTAAATTCTGTCATTACTCTAATTGACTCAAAAACTAAATTGCAAGAGTACAGTTTAAAAAAATTCAAAAAATTACCCAAATATACTTTTTTTAAAAAAACAGGCCCTCAACATAAACCTATATTTAAGACTGAGGTCGAAATTCCAGAGTCTAAAAGGATAATTGGGGAAGGAGCATCAAAAAAAAAAGCACAACAGAATGCTGCAGAAAAATTGATTAAAATTTTGAATATATGAACTGGGAAGATGAATGTTATCTTTTGTCCAAAAGAAAATTTAGAGAAAATGCAAATATAATTAACGTATTTTCAAAAAATAGAGGAAAAGTATCTGGAGTAGTATATGGAGGAAATTCTAGAAAAATAAAAAATTATTTACAAATATCCAACAAGCTTTACATAAATCACAATGCTAAAAATGAAAATAGACTTGGTTATTTTAAAACTGAACTAGTGAAACCTGTATCTCCACTATATTTTAATGATAAGGAACGTTCTTCAGCTCTATTATCAATATCATCAATTTTGAATATGTTATTACCTGAGTCTCAACCCAATCAAAATATTTATGAGTCTTTTGAAGAATTTTTAAACTCAATAAAACTTGATAATTGGGTGATTCTTTATGTATTCTTAGAATTAAGTTTAATTAAAGATTTAGGATATGATCCTAACTTAAATCAGTTCAAAAAAAATAAATCAGAAAATGAATTACAAAAAATTAAAATTGATACCTTTACTTATGATGTACCTTTATACTTAATACAAAATAGAATTCCAGATAATCTTTCAAAAAATCTAATAAAAGCTTCACTAAATTTTACCAGAAACATTATTCAAAATAGATTTTTTCTTCCAAATAATTTACCTTTTCCAAAGTCAAGAATTTTATTGGAGAGTTATTATAGATAAATATTTTTTATCTTTTTAGCAATATCAATAGCAAAATACGTTACAATAGCGCAAGCTCCAGCTCTTTTAAATGCAATCAAACTTTCAATAACTGAATCATCTTTTAAAATTTTTTTTTGTATAGCATTTTTAATTAAAAAATATTCTCCTGAAACTTGATAAGCTAAAACTGGTACTTTGAAATTATTTTTAATTTGTTTTATGATATCTAAATATATCATACCGGGCTTAACCATAACCATATCAGCACCTTCTTTTATGTCCAGCGCAACTTCTCTAAATGCTTCAGAACTATTCCTGAAGTCCATTTGATATGTTTTTTTATCATTTTTAAGTTTAGATTTACTTCCCACAGCATCTCTAAATGGACCATAAAAATTTGAAGCATATTTTATTGCGTAAGATAAAATACTTACATCTTTAAAATTATTTCGGTCTAACTCTTGTCTTATTTTTCCAATTCGACCATCCATCATATCTGACGGAGCAATAATATCGCATCCCATTCTTGCTTGTAGTAATGCTTGTTTCACTAAAATTTTTATAGTTTGATCATTGTCAATTTTTTTATTTATTATTACCCCATCATGACCATGTGAAGTATAAGGATCTAAAGCAACATCACACATAACTCCGATTTCTGGAAATTTTTTTTTAACTAACTTTATTCCTCTGCAAACTAAATTATTGGGATTTAGGGCTTCTGTTCCATGTTTATCCTTCTTTAAATTAGGAGTGTAAGGAAATAATGCAACCATAGGAATTTTATATTTTCTTACTTGGTTTAGAATTGATGATAATTTATCTAATGAATATCTTTTAATTCCAGGCATTGATTTAATCGACTCAATTTTATTTTTTCCCTCTCTGATAAATATTGGTAGAATAAGATCGTTGGTAGATATACTGGTCTCAGAGATAAGATTTCGTATCCATTTTGATTTTCTTAATCTTCTTAACCTTGTTTTAGGGTATGAACCGACGATATTCATGTAAAGCACTGATAATTTATAGTTTTATGCGACAAATATATTAATATTAATGTAAATAGTGTAATTTAATTAGATAATATGAGCAATATAAAACTAAATAAAATATTTAAAACTGCATGTATTGCCTCAGATCATGCGGGCTTCAAGTTGAAAGAAGATATTAAAGACTATTTAATTGATAATAATTTTTCAGTATTTGATGTTGGTCCATATAATGATCGATCAGTAGATTATCCAGATTACGCAAAAAAGCTTGGAAATAGAATCAAATTAAAAAAGAGCAATGTTGGCATCCTTATATGTGGTTCAGGTACAGGTATGGCAATAAGTGCCAATAAAATCAAAACAATTAGAGCAGCTGTTTGCTATAATTTAAAGTCTACAAGATTGTCTAGACAACATAATAATGCTAATATAATTGCTATAGGCGCTAGATTTACTAAAAAAAAGTTATCTTTGAAATTAGTTGAAACTTTTTTAAAAACTAAATTTGAAGGCGGTAGACACTTGAGAAGGGTTAGAAAAATTTAATTATGTCAATAGCATTAAAGTTAAATAAATACTTAAACAGTTTTTTTAAATTAGATTTAAAAGAAGCTGATAAAGAATTGTATAAATCTATACAAGAGGAATTTTCAAGACAACAAAACCACATTGAACTAATTGCTTCTGAAAATATTGTTTCAAGAGCGGTTCTTGAAGCCCAAGGATCTGTTTTAACAAATAAATATGCAGAAGGTTACCCAGGCAAAAGATATTATGGTGGATGTGAGCATGTAGATGTTTCTGAAAATTTAGCTATAGAGAGAGCTAAAAAATTATTTGATTGTAAATTTGCTAATGTACAACCACACTCAGGCGCACAAGCTAATGGTGCAGTTTATTTAGCTTTATTAAAACCCGGGGATACTACACTTGCTATGAGTTTAAATTCAGGTGGACACTTAACTCATGGAGCTAAACCTGCACAATCAGGAAAATGGTTTAACGCTTTACATTATGAAGTAGATCAAAAAACTGGGCTCATAGATTATGAAAGTGTTGAAAAAATTGCTATTGAAAATAAACCTAAACTTATTATTGCTGGTGGTAGTGCTTACTCAAGAATAATAGATTTTAAAAAGTTCAGAGAAATTTGTGATAAAGTCGGCGCGTATTTTCTTGTCGATATGGCTCACTTTTCTGGCTTGGTTGCAGGAGGCGCATATCCAAATCCGACTAAATATGCTGATGTTGTAACTTCAACTACTCATAAAGTTTTAAGAGGACCGAGAGGTGGAATTATTTTAACTAATAGAGAAGATTTAATTAAAAAATTTAACAGTGCTATATTTCCGGGATTGCAAGGCGGACCTTTAATGCATGTCATAGCAGCAAAAGCTGTTTGTTTTAAGGAGGCACTCTCAAATGATTTCAAAGAATATACAGCTAATGTAATTGGTAATGCAAAAGTTCTATCAGAAAAATTAAGTGAAAGAGGTTTTAAAATTTTTTCTGGTGGTACAGACACACACCTAATGCTAATAGACTTAAGATCATTTGGTGTAACAGGAAAAGATGCACAAGCTTCTCTTGGAAGAGCCAACATTACTTGTAATAAAAATGGAATTCCATTTGATACTGAAAGTCCAATGATAACATCTGGAATTAGATTGGGCACTCCTGCCTGCACAACTAGAGGCTTTGGTGCAGATGAATTTAAGCTTGTGGGAGATTTGATATTTAAAGTAGTAGAGGGTTTAAGCAAAAACAAAGAAAATAATTCTAAGGTAGAAAAAGAAGTTCAAAAAGAAATTATTGAACTTTGTTCATCTTTTCCTATATATAGTAGTTAGAATATATATGCTTTGTCCATTTTGTAGAGAAAAAGATACTTCAGTAGTTGATTCCAGACCAGCAGAAGATGGTACAGCCGTTAGAAGACGTAGGCTATGTACATGTCACGGTGGCGTTAGGTTTACTACTTTTGAAAGAGTACAATTTCAAGAGCTATCTGTTATTAAAAGTAATAGTAGAAGAGAACCTTTTGATAGAGACAAAGTTTCAAAATCAATAAGAATAGCAACTCGAAAGAGACCTTTAGACAATGATGCTATAGATAATTTTGTTTACAAGATTATAACTAAAATTGAAGGCCTAGGAGAAAGTGAAATTCCAACATCTACTATTGGAAAATTTATTATGGAAGGTTTACAATATCTAGATACGGTTGCCTATGTCCGCTATGCCTCTGTTTATAAAAATTTTAAAGAGGCTAGAGATTTTGAGCAATTCGTAGGCAATCTAGATGAGCCAAAATCATAATTTTTTTTCTAATCTAGCTTTTAATTTAGCAGAAAAAAATTTAGGTAAAACCAATAAAAATCCATCTGTAGGATGTGTAATTGTAAAAAATAATTCTGTTATTAGTTCAGGTATTACATCTTATAATGGAAGGCCTCACGCTGAATTTAATGCTTTAAATAAAAATATTAATTTTAAAAATTCCAATATGTATGTCACTTTAGAACCTTGCGCTCATTTTGGATTAACTCCGCCTTGTACAAATATTATTAAGAAGAAAAAAATCAAGAATGTTTACTATAATTTTAACGATCCTGACTTGAGAACGTATAAAAAAGCAGAAAAGATTTTGAAGAATGTTAAAAAAGTAAAAAAAATAGATATTAAATACAAAAATTTTTATAAAAGTTATTTCTTAAATAAAGTTAAATATTTCCCATTAATAGATGCGAAAATTGCAGTCTCTAAAGATTTTTTTTCAATAAATAAAAAAAATAAGTGGATTACTAATTTTAGGTCTAGACAAGTTGCCCATTTAATTAGGTCTAAATACGATTGTATAGTTTCAACTTCTTATTCGATTAATAAGGATAATTCTTTGTTAAATTGTAGAATAGAGGGATTAAATAATAATAAACCTGATTTAATTATAATAGATAGGTATTTAAAGCTTAAAAAAAAACTTAAATTATTAAATTCATCAACTCGAAGAAAAATTTATATATTTACTTTAAGCAATAATAAAAAAAAGATTTCTTTTTTTAAGAATAAAAAAATTAGAATTATTAAGATACAAAAACTCGAAGATAAAATTGATTTTGAAAATCTTTTTAGAAGAATAATGAAAATTGGTAAAGGGAGAGTTTTAGTTGAATCAGGTTTGGTTTTTCTAAATCAATTATTCAAATATAAATTAATTAATAACTTGTATTTATTTAAGTCAAATAAATTTTTAAATTTAAATGGTTACAATAACATAAGTATCAATTTTATAAAGAAACTGAAAATTAAGAATAAAATAAATGTAAATTTAGACAATGATGAACTTTTTAAAGTGAGGGTAAAATAATGTTCAACGGAATAATATATAGAACCGGTATAATTAAAAAAGTCTTTAAAAATAAAAAATCTTTGCTGATAGGTATTAAGTCTAATTTAAATTTTAAACAAAATGAAATTGGTTCATCTGTTAATTGTAGTGGCGTTTGTTTAACACTCACAAAAATTCAAAAAGATATTATTTATTTTTATATATCAAATGAGACTATTGATAGATCAAATTTCAAAAAAATTAAAATTGGTCATATAATTAATCTAGAAAAATCTCTAATATATGGTCAGAAAATTTCAGGTCATTTTACTCAGGGACATGTCGACACAACAGCAAAAATAAAAAAAATAAATATAATCGACAATTCGTGGTCCATTAAACTAGAAATTAAAAATAAAAGATTTATGAAATTTTTAGAGGAAAAGGCATCCATATCAATAAATGGTGTGTCACTCACTGTTTCAAAAGTTCATAAAAAAGATTTTCAATTAAATATAATACCTCACACTTTAAAGTTAACGAATTTAAAATACCTTAAAGTAAATGATTTAGTGAACGTTGAATTAGATATATTTGGTAAATATATATATAAATATACAAGCTAATATGTCTAAAAAAAAATTTTCAAATATTTCATCTATAATCAAAGACGCCAAAAAAGGAAAAATGTTTATCTTGGTAGATGATGAAAATCGAGAAAATGAAGGTGATCTTGTTATTCCAGGATCAAAATGTAATTCAAAAGTAATTA
The DNA here is from genome assembly GCA_902624495.1 of uncultured Pelagibacteraceae bacterium. Taxonomy (GTDB): domain Bacteria; phylum Pseudomonadota; class Alphaproteobacteria; order Pelagibacterales; family Pelagibacteraceae; genus Pelagilacustribacter. The sequence continues at coordinate 68,696 of CACNYH010000001.1, forward strand.
ATTTTATGGCTAAACATGGAAGAGGTCTAATCTGTTTAGCTTTAACCAAAAAACAAATAGATAGATTGAGACTTCCACTTATGTCTTCAATTAATAAATCAAGAATGCAAACTGCTTTCACAGTTTCAATTGAGGCAAAAAAAGGTATATCAACTGGAATTTCAGCTTTTGATAGAGCGAGAACAATTAAAGTGGCTATTAGTCAAAATTCGAGTAAAAAAGATATTGTTTCTCCAGGCCATGTATTTCCATTAGTTTCAAGAAATGGTGGGGTATTAGAAAGAGCAGGTCATACCGAAGCCTCTATAGATATTTCGAAATTATCAAAGTTAAATCCAAGTTCAGTCATTTGTGAAGTAATGAATGAGGATGGAAGAATGGCAAGATTAGATGATTTGGTTAAATTTTCAAAAAAACATAAAATTAAAATAGCTTCTATTACAGACTTAATTGCTTATAGACTAAAAAATGAAAAACTTATCTTCAAGACTTATTCCAAGAGTATTTCTGAGAAAAAGAATTTTAAAATGTATCTATCAATTTTTAAGAATAAATTAAATAAACTTGAAAGTTTTGCTATACATAAGGGTAAATTCAATAAGAATAAATCAATACCAATTAGAGTTTTATCCAAAAATATTAGTCGATATAGTTTGTTTCAAAATAAAGAAATTAAAAAAAATATTAAAATACTTTCAAAAAATAAGAATTTTGTGCTTGTTATAATAAATAATGAAATGAATAAATTTAAGAAGAATGATACAGATGTCACCTTAAGATATTACGGTTTAGGTGCTCAAATAATTAAAGAATTTAACGTAAAAAATATGATATTATTTTCCCGTACCAAAAAAAAACTAATTGGTTTAGAGGGATTTGGTTTAAAAATAAAAAAACAAATAATAATAAAATGAAACAAATTCTAATTGTAAATGCTAACTACTACAATAAAATTTCAAAAAATTTAGTAAGTTCTTCAAAAAAAATACTTACACGAAAAAAGATGAGAGTAAAAATTTTCAACGTTACAGGTATTTTTGAAATACCAGTAGCAATTAAAAAGAATATAAAAAAATTTGATGCCTTTGTTGCCTTAGGCTGTGTAATAAAAGGGAAAACCCCACATTTTGATTTTATATGTAAATCTACTTTCGATGCTATTTTAAATTTATCAATTTTATACAATAAACCCATTGGAAACGGTATTATAACTGCATTCAACATTAAACAAGCTAAAGAGAGATGCGGAATAGCAAGATCAAATAAAACTAATAAAGGATTGGAAGCTGCTAAAGCGGTTTTGTCTATCTTAAATAATGGACCAAAAAAAATCTAAGAATCCCTCTCCTAGAATTAAAGTAATACAAAAAATTTACAATTTTTTAATGAATCCAACCTCTGAAATTGATTTTCCAAAAAATCAGTATAAGAAATTCATAAAAGATGTTGTTAATGGGACTCTTGAAAGATCAGAATTAATTGAAGAAACTGTAAATAAACATTTAGGTGAAGATATTGACTTAAAAAAAACTGATAAATTGTTAAAAATTATTCTTTTTGCAGCTATTTTTGAACTGATGTTTAAGCATAATAATCCTAAAAAAGTAATTTTAAGTGAATACATATTAGCATCGGAATTCTTTTTAGAAAAAGTTCAAATTGGTTATTTAAACGCTATTTTAGATAAAATATCAAAAGTCATAAGAAAAGATGAGTAAAATAAGTCAATAAATTCCTTAACTTTAGCTTGCGTTTTTAATACTTTTTTGGCATTTATCCGATAATTAACATGACAAATTATTTAGAACTTCTTTATTTGATTTCTTTCACCGGTATATTAGCTGTAGCTTACAGTTATTTACTTTCTGGTCAGATTATTTCTTCAAGCCCTGGAAACAATCGTATGCAAGAAATTGCAGAAGCGATCCAAATAGGAGCTAAAGCATACCTCAATAGGCAATATAAAACTATTGCTGTAGTTGGTGTAATTGTTCTAGCCGTAGTTACTTATTTTTTTAATTATTTAGTTGGCCTGGGTTATTTTATCGGAGCTTTTCTTTCTGGTGTAGCTGGATATGTAGGTATGTTAATTTCAGTAAAAGCAAATGTAAGAACTGCTGAGGCAGCAAGATCGAGTCTACAATCAGGATTAACAATTGCTTTTAAATCGGGTGCAATAACAGGATTACTCGTTGCTGGATTAGCTTTGTTGGCTATTACCATTTACTACGTTATTTTAATAAACTTAAATATTGATAATAGAGAAATTATTAATGCTTTAGTTGCCTTAGGTTTTGGTGCGTCCTTAATTTCCATTTTTGCTAGATTAGGAGGTGGAATTTTTACTAAAGGAGCAGATGTTGGCGCAGATTTAGTTGGAAAAGTGGAGGCAGGAATTCCTGAAGATGATCCTAGAAATCCAGCTGTAATAGCAGATAATGTTGGTGATAACGTCGGAGATTGTGCAGGCATGGCTGCAGATTTATTTGAAACATATGCTGTTACGATAGTTGCTACGATGGTTTTGGCTTCTATATTTTCTCCTCAAGATTATAATTTAATGGTTTATCCACTCGCTATAGGAGGCGCTTGTATTATAACTTCTATAATTGGAACTTGGTTTGTAAAATTAGGAAAAAGCAAAAATATTATGGGTGCACTCTATAAAGGTTTTATAGTAACTGCTATCACTTCTTTAATAATAATGTACCCAGTTACTGATGCCATTGTAGGAATTAACCAAAATTATAATAATAATGCAGGCTCAGTATTTACTGGTTTAGATCTCTATATTTGTGGTGTTGTTGGTTTTATTATAACTGGTTTGTTAATTTGGGTCACAGAATATTATACAGGTACAAACTATAGGCCAGTTAAAACAGTTGCTAAATCTTCAACAACTGGTCACGGTACAAATGTTATTCAGGGACTTGCTATTTCGATGGAGGCTACTGCTATACCTGCACTAATTATAGTTGCGGGTATTTTATACACTAATAGTTTAGCTGGCTTGTATGGGATTGCGATTGCGGTAACTGCAATGTTAGCTTTAACTGGAATGGTTGTTGCTTTAGATGCCTACGGTCCGGTGACAGACAATGCAGGAGGTATAGCAGAAATGTCTAAACTTCCAAAAAATGTCAGAAAAACCACAGACGCATTAGATGCTGTAGGAAATACTACAAAAGCTGTAACAAAAGGTTATGCAATAGGTTCTGCAGGATTAGGGGCGCTCGTTCTTTTTGCTGCGTACACAGAAGATATAAATTATTTTTCAAAAGTAAGTGGTTCTGCATTAGAGGGTGTTAATGTTACTTTCGATTTATCCAACCCTTTTGTTGTAGCTGGTCTATTGATTGGAGGTATGCTTCCTTATTTATTCGGGTCAATGGGTATGCAAGCTGTTGGAAGAGCGGGTGGCGCAGTTGTGATAGAGGTTAGAAGACAGTTTAAGAAAATACCTGGGATCATGAAAGGTAAGAGAAAACCAGACTACGGAAGATTAGTTGATTTATTAACTAAAGCAGCAATTAAAGAAATGATTATTCCATCATTGCTGCCTGTATTATCTCCTATAGTACTTTATTTTATAATTTTACAAATTGGAGGAATTGAAGCTGCTTTATCTTCATTAGGTGCGATGTTACTAGGTGTGATAATAACAGGTTTATTTGTAGCAGTTTCTATGACGGCTGGTGGAGGTGCGTGGGATAACGCAAAAAAATATATAGAAGATGGTAATTTTGGAGGAAAAGGTTCTGAAGCTCATAAATCAGCTGTTACTGGTGATACTGTAGGTGATCCTTATAAAGACACAGCTGGTCCTGCAGTAAACCCAATGATAAAAATTACAAATATAGTAGCATTATTATTGTTAGCAGTTATAGCTCATTAAGACTTATTTTCTATTTGAGTACATTTTAGATCTAACACTTTGAAGAAGATTTTGGACAAAACTTTTTTTCGATAAATTATTTTCCGTAATTTTTTCAGAAAATTTTAACTTATTTATAGAACTTTTATCTAAAAAATTCTTTTCCTTTAAGACTCCATACTTATCAAAGGTTAGTACTAAAACATTATTTGTTTTTGTAACATTTTGGCCTAACTTATGAAAAGATCCTTTTGTTAATACTCTTTCTATATAAATCCAACTGTCTTCATTCGAAATAGACTTTGTATGAGGATTTCCTATTAACTTTAAGACGTCATTCTTATTGTCTACATTGACTTTTAATTGTTTCGATCTATTTTCAAGAAATAGTATGCCGTGATTCTTGGTAGGTTCTTGTAATTGACAATTTGACAAAAAAATGAAAATAAATAATAAAAATATATTTATATGATTTTTCAAAAAAAACATAATTCCGAACTATACAATATATTACTTAAACTTTCTAGAAACATCTTTTTTTACAAAAAACTTCAATTAAACGATAGTTTTGAAACTCGAATTTTTTTAATGTTTTTTCATTTTTCGATCTTAATGATTATATTTAAAAAAAAGGGAGAAAAATTTGATCAAAAAGAATATGATAATGTTTTTAATAGTATTGAGTATAATTTAAGAGAACTTGGTTTTGGTGACGTTTCTGTAAATAAAAAAATGAAAGATTTAAATAAAATATTATATGATATCTTGTTAAAAATTGGCGATAATTCAGCAAATGATTTTAAAGTAAACAAGAAACTGATTTTAAAGTACTTTACTTCTTTTAAAGGTGAAAATGACCCAAAAATTGTAGATTTTGAAACATATTTTGACAAGTTTTACAAATTTTGTTTTGAACTATCTCTTCAAAATATGATAAGAGAAGCTTTGAATTTTAAAGGTTAATTATGGCTGTACCAAAAAGAAAAACGTCAGTATCAAAGAAAAAAATGAGAAGATCTCATCATAGAATCTTGGGTGCTAATGTAATTGAAGATAAGAAGAGTGGTGAGTATAAACTTTCTCATCATGTTGATCTTAAATCAGGTTATTACAACGGCAAGAAAATCTTAGATATTTAATTTTAAATGAATAAAAAAATTACTATTGCAATAGATGCAATGGGAGGAGAGAATTCTCCTGATAAAATCATAAAGGCTGTATCCCTTTTCAATGAAAAAAATATTTCAAAAGAAGATTATGTTTTGCATTTATTTGGTGATGAAAAACTAATCAAAGCAAAATTAGATGATGCTAACATCTCAAATAATAAAATAATCGTAACCCATACAGAATCTGTTATTTCTGATGAGGATTCACCATTGACTGCAATTAAAAACTCAAGAAATACTAGCATGTGGAATTGTATACAATCTCAGATTAACGGAAATTCAGATATAAGTTTATCAGCTGGTAACACAGGAGTTTTACTTGTTATATCTAGAATGATTTTAAAAATGATGAATGAAGTCAATAAACCAGCTTTGGCAGGTCTATGGCCAAACCAAAGAGGCATGAATGTTGTATTAGATTTAGGCGCAAACATAGAATGTAATGAAGATAACCTTGTAGATTTTGCTGAATTAGGATCTGCATTATACAAATCAATTTTTCCAGAAGATAAACCTATAGTTTCGTTACTTAATATTGGATCTGAAGAAATAAAAGGCACAGATATTTTAAAAAATGCTTTTAAAAGATTAAGTATTTTAAGCAGTGAAAATAATTTTAAATTTAATGGTTATATAGAGGGTAATAAGATTATGTCAGGAGACTCAAATGTAATTATTACCGATGGATTCACAGGTAACATAGCATTAAAAACCGCAGAGGGAACTGCAAAATTTATTACAGATAATTTAAAAAAATCTCTTACAGAAAATTTTTTAACTAAATTATCATTAATATTTTCTTATTTTTCTTTAAGGAAATTTAAAAAAAAACTCGATCCAAGAAAATATAACGGTGCTATTTTTTTAGGTTTGAATGGCCCAGTTGTTAAAAGTCATGGTGGAACAGATTATATTGGTTTTTACCATTCAATCGATTTATGCTATAAAATTGTAAAAGGTAATCTTATGCTTCAGATTAAAAAGAACTTAAACCACCTTAACAATGAGTCAAAATAACTTAACCAAAGAGGATATTTGTATTTTTTTAAGTAGAAAAAAAGGATATTCAGTACTGTATTCAAAAAAAATAATTAATAATTTAATTGAAATTTTAATAGACGAAATCAAAGAAAATTCGTTTAATTTAAAAAATATTGGAACATTTAAAATTTTAAACAAAAAAGAACGTATTGGAAGAAACCCAAAGACAAAGGAAATTTATAAAATTAAAGCAAGGAAAACCTTAGTATTCAAATCTTCAAATAATTTATCTGGAAAAATTAATTTATTTAGTGGAAAAATTAATTAATATAAGTGAATTAGCGATCAAGTTAGATCTTGTAAACCCTAAAAATAAAAAACCATTAAATTACATTTTAAGATATTGGGAAAAAGAATTTTCTCAAATCAAACCTAAAATTATAAATAAGAGAAGATACTATTCAAAGGAGCAAGTAGAAATATTTAAAATGATTAAATATTTTCTTAAAAATCAGGGTTTAACTATTAATGGTGTTAAAACTATTTTGAATTCAAAAATAAATAAACTTGACGATTACAATCCTAATAGTTTAAAAGCTTCCTATCTAAAGAATAAATTTAAAACTAAGAGCGAAAAAATTTTAAGTAGATTAAACAGATTAAAAAAATATGGCAAAAAAAACTCATCTTAAAGTACGTATGGTACCTGAAAGTAATCCTGATAGTAAATTTGTTTATTATGCAAAAAAACCTACTAAAGGAGAGAAGGCAAAAGAGAAACTCAAATTAAAGAAATACAATCCCAATACTAGAAAGCACGAAATTTTTGTTGAAAAGAAATTACCACCACATAGTAAATAATTATTTTTTTTTAAATTTCCTAAACTCGTAATCAATATAAGCTTTTATCATTGATGACCAAATTTTTTCAGTAATTTTATAATCAATCTTTTTTGAAATAGATTTTTTTTTGATATTTTTTAAAATGATATTAATTCTCTTTTTATCTACAATGTCTTTTTTAAATTTTTTATTTTTCACTATTTCATTAACTAAAGATGTTCTTTTTTTTATTAATTGAAGAAACTTATCATCTAATTTATCTAAAGATTTTCTAATATTTGTTATCTTTTTATTTATCATAGCGACATTATTAAATTAGTTTTTTAATATATTCTATATATATTAAACATAATGATCTCTCATGCTAAGAATAATAATGTTTTTTTTAATAAATGGTTAAAAATTAACCTTGTTTTAGTTTTCTTAATAATTATCGTGGGAGGCCTCACTAGATTGACTGACTCGGGTCTATCAATAACAGAATGGGAACTATTTTCTGGTATATTGCCTCCGTTAACAAATACATCTTGGGACAATTATTTTAATCTCTACAAAGAAATTCCCCAATATAAATTATTGAATTACAATATGACACTTAATGAATTTAAGATTATTTTCTATTGGGAATACGCTCATAGAATATTAGCTAGATTAATAGGTTTATTTTTTTTAATTCCACTTTTTTATTTTTATTTAAGCAGTTCTATTAATAAAAAAAAAATTGAAATATGTTTCTATGTACTTTTCTTGATTTTATTTCAAGGAGTAATTGGTTGGTATATGGTAAAAAGTGGTTTGGTAAATGATGTAACCGTTAGTCATTTCAGACTTTCTTTACATTTAATTTTTGCATTTTTAATTATATCTACAATATTTTGGTTGATTTTAAATAATAAAACAGAAGATATAAAAACTTTCTTCGATTTTAAAAATAAAAAAATATTTTTTCTAACTTTAATTCTTTTAATTTTTATTCAAGTATCAATGGGAGCATTTGTTTCAGGCTTAGACGCCGGAAAAATATATCAAACCTGGCCATTAATGGGTGAAACTTTTTTTCCTAATGATATAAAAATAAATAATTTAAATATTTTTTTAGATTTTAACAATCATTCTTTAGTTCAGTTTTATCATAGAGTTTTTGCATACATTATACTTGCTTATGTTTTGATATTTGCTTTTTATCTATACTATCAAAAAGAAAAAAAAGTTTACTTATCTTTAACAATTATCTTGCTTGTTTTAAGTTTGCAAATATTTTTAGGTGTTTTTACATTAATAAGTGGATTAAATATTTATCTTGCATCAGCACATCAAATTAGTAGTGTGCTGTTGGTTTTTAGCTCTATATATCTTTATTATTCTTATATAAAATAATTGACTTTATCATTTAATCTTTGTATCAATCGCCCATTATTTACAATGACACCGTTCACTAAAAAAAAAGAAATAAAAAACAACTGGTATATAATTAATGCACAAAATGCACCTGTTGGTAGACTTGCTGCTTATATCTCTAAAGTATTAAGAGGTAAAAATAAGCCTACTTATAATCCTCACATTGATAATGGAGATTTTGTGGTAGTGACTAATATAGATAAAATTAAATTTACTGGTAAAAAATTTTTTAATAAAAAATATTATAAACATACTGGTCATCCAGGAGGAATAAAGAATATTTCTCCACAACAATTAAAAGAAAAAAATAAATCTCAAGATATTTTAAAATTAGCTGTTAAAAGAATGTTACCTGGAGGACCTTTATCTAAAAAACAATTGACAAAACTTAAATTATACCAAGGTGAAAATCACCCTCACGAACTACAAAAACCAAAAATTATAAATTTTGAAAATTTAAATTCTAAAAATATTGTTAAATAATGGAAAACTCAAATTCACCTGCTGAAAAGCCCAAAAAAATAAAATTAGATTTCAAAGACAGCAAGTATGCAACGGGTAGAAGAAAGAGATCTATAGCAAAGGTTTGGATAAAAAAAGGGAATGGAAATATTCATGTTAATGGCATGAAAATGAATGAATATTTTAAAAGACCTGTTCATCAAATAATTGTTACAAGACCATTAGAAATTACTCAAGTTTCATCTAATTATGATGTCAAGTGCTCAGTGAAAGGCGGAGGTTTATCTGGTCAAGCAGGAGCAATTATACTTGGTATATCTAAGGCATTAATTGCACACGACGAGAACTTGAAGAAAAACCTTAAAAAAGACAAATTAACCACGAGAGACTCAAGAGTCGTAGAGAGAAAAAAATACGGCCATCGTAAAGCTAGAAGAAGCTTTCAGTTTTCTAAGAGATAATCATTTAAATTTAATTTTTTGGAAGGCAATGATATAATTCGTTATATCTATTTAATTATGTTAAAAAAAATAAATATTGCTGTAATTGGTGCAACTGGATACACAGGTTTAGATTTAATAAATCTTTTATCAAAACACCCAAAAGTGAATATTAAAAACTTATGTGCTACAAAAAACCTAGGTAAAAAAATTTCTTATTTCGATAAAAGAATTAAAAAAAAATTACCTAAAATAACTTCTATAAATGATATTGAATGGAAAAAATTAGACTTAGTATTTCTATCTTTACCAAATGGTGAAGCACAAAAAATAATAAAAAAAACTTACTATAAATTTGATAAATTAAAATATATAGATCTGTCTGCTGATTTTAGAATCAAAAATCCAAAAATTTATAAAAAAAATTATGGACTTAATCATAAGGCTAATGATTTAATAAAAAAATCAATATATTCAATTGCTGAATTTAATAAATCTAAGATTAGAAATTTTAGAATAATTTCTAATCCTGGATGTTATCCAACTTCAATACAAATACCTTTAGTACCACTAATAATGAAAAAATTAATTAAACTAGATAATATAGTAATTGACTCAAAGTCTGGGTATTCAGGGGCTGGAAAAAATTTTGAAAATAAATTTACGCATAAAAATTTGTATAAATCCACTTTTGCTTACGGAATTAAAAATCACAGACATGTATGTGAAATAGACCAGGAGTTTTCAAAACATACTAATAAGAAAGTCCAATTTACTTTTAACCCTCATTTATTGCCTACTTTTAGAGGAATTCTCTCCTCAATTTATTTAAATACAAGAAATAATATAAATTCGAACAAGATAAAATCAACATTAAAGAAGTTTTATAGAAAAAATAGATTTATTAAAATTTTGAATATAAATACACAAATTGGTTCAGGTAATGTCTTAAATACAAATAATTGTGAAATTTCAGTCTGTGATACAAGAATAAAAGGCAGAATTGTAATTTTTTCGGCTTTAGATAATCTGATTAAGGGAGCTTCAGGTCAAGCTGTACAAAATATGAATTTTTTATTTAATTTTTCGGAAAAACTAGGTTTAGATGGTTAAATTTTTTTTTATATTCATTTTTATAGCTTTTCAGTCTTGTTCGAAACCAAAAACTGTTTTGATATGTGGAGATCATATTTGTGTGAATAAAAATGAAGCTGAACAATATTTTAAAGAAAATCTTTCTTTAGAAGTAAAGATTATAGGTAATAATAAAGAAGAAAGTTTTGACCTGGTTGAATTAAATTTAAAAGATAATAAAAAAGAAAGAGAAATCAGTGTAGTGAAAAAAGAAAAAACTAATAAGAAAATTAAAGCTCTTACTGAAAAAGAGATCAAAAAAATAAAAAAGGATATTAAGAAAAAGAAAACAGAAGAAAGAATTGTAAAAAAGAAACAAAATACAAAAGAGGAAAAATTGAAAGTTACAAAAAATAAAAAAATAACTAAAAAAAATAAAGATATTGTTAATAAAAACAATAATACTTTCGATGTTTGTTCAATTCTTGAGAAATGTAGTATTGATGAAATATCTAAATATTTAATTAAACTTGGAAAGAAAAAAAACTTCCCAGATATAACATTAAGAGAATAATATTATAAATGAAAAAGTTGAATATAGCGATAATTGGTTTGGGAAATATAGGAAGTTATTTATATAAATATCTTAACCAAAATAAAAAAATAATATCTAAAAAAAATAATTGTATACCTAATATCACATATGTTTCAGCTAAAAATAAGAATCGAAGAAGAAATTTTAAGATTAATAAGAAAATTTGGCTAAATAATTATTTAGATGCAACAAAGAACAAAAACGTTGATTTGATAGTTGAACTTATTGGTGGTGCCGAAGGTCCAGCAAAAAAATTAGTTTTTGAAGCACTAAAAAATAAAAAGCATGTTGTAACAGCTAATAAAGCTTTGATCGCTAAATATGGTGATCAATTATCTAAAATTGCTGAGAAAAATAAAGTGAATTTAGAATTTGAGGCGTCAGTTTGTGGTGGAGTACCAATTATAAGATCTTTAAAGGAAGGGTTGATAGCTAACAAAATAAATAAAGTTTTTGGAATATTTAATGGTACATCAAATTATATACTTTCTTCGATGGATAAGGAAAATAAATCTTTTAACGAAGTTTTAAAAAATGCACAAAAATTAGGATATGCAGAGTCAAATCCTACATCAGATCTAAATGGAGATGATGTAGCATCAAAATTGAAAATCTTGTCATCCCTTTGTTTTAATTCATTTTTGAATAAAAATATCCATGTTGAAGGAATTAAAGATATAGACAAGGATGATATTAATTTCGCTAGGAGACTTGGTTATAAAATTAAATTGTTAGGCTATGCTGAACTTATAGGAAAAAATATCTTTCAAAGAGTTCACCCTACATTAATAAGAAACAGTTCCTATGTAGGAAGCATTGATGGAGTTTTAAATGCTGTTATCATAGATGGAAATCCAGTTGGTCAAAGTATAATTCAAGGCGAAGGAGCAGGTCCTGCTGCAACAACATCTGCATTAATTTCTGATATTTCATCTATTTTAAGAGGAAATATTAAATTTCCTTTTTCAATATCAAATAAAGAAAGAAAAAAATTAAACTTTAAAGATATATCAGAACGTTTCTTTTCTGCTTACTTTAGATTTAATGTAACTGATAAACCTGGTGTTTTGTCAAATATTACTCAAATTTTTTCAAGAAATAAAGTTTCTATAAAAAGATTAGTTCAAGACCCGAACAAAAATAAGAGTTTATCATCAATTATAATCATAACTCATCCTTCAAAAGACAAATCACTTAATAAAATTATTCAGACTATTAATAAAAGATCTTATGTAAGAAAAAGATCTAAATTAATAAGAATAGATGACGAATAAATGTCAATAGATCAAAAATTTTTAAATCTATTCATTAAAGCCACCGAAAAGGCAGCAATTGGAGCCTCAAAGTTTATAGGTAAAAATGATAAAATTGCCGCTGATAAAGGCGCTGTTGATCCAATGAGAAGAGAATTAAACAAAATTAATATGGAAGGAACAATAGTTATCGGGGAAGGGGAAATGGATGAGGCTCCCATGTTGTACATTGGCGAAAGATTAGGAACGTTAAATGGGCCTAAATTTGACATAGCAGTGGATCCATTGGAGGGAACAAAATTCACAGCAAACAATCAACCAAACGCTTTCTCTGTTATAGCAGTCGCAAAAAAAGGTGATTTATTATCAGCTCCTGACACTTACATGGAAAAAATAGCAATAGGATCAGATTTACCTAAAAATTTAATAGATATTGATAATGGTGTAGAAAAAAATATTCGAATACTAGCTGAAGCGAAAAAGAAAAAAGTTTCAGAAATTAATGCATGTGTAATGAAAAGACCAAGACATGATCAAATCGTTGATGTAATGAACAAGCTAGGGGTAACTATAAATTTTATAACAGATGGTGATATAGCCGGTGTTTTGAGTGTAATAGGAGAGAAACCGAAAAATGATATTTACTATAGTACAGGTGGAGGTCCAGAAGGAGTTTTAGCAGCATCAGCTTTATCTTGCTTTGGAGGTCAAATTCAAGGTCGTTTAGTTTTAAATGAAGAAGAAAAAATTAGAGCAAAAAAACTTGGGATATCTGATTTTAAAAAGAAATATAATATCGAAGATATGGTAAAAGGAGATGTTATATTTTGTGCGACTGGTGTAACAGATGGAGATTTAACTAAGGGAGTAAAGGACCTCGGAAATGAATTTGAAGTTACAACTTTTGCGCTGCATAAAAGTAAAAAGATTAACAAAATAATTAGAAATATATACAATAAATGATTTCAAATTCAGTAAGTAACAAAAACTGGATTTTTAAAAAATACAATGAACAAGATGTTATATTTTACAAAGAAAATTATTCATTAGATGAATTAACATCAAAGCTTTTATCAATTAGAAACATTAAAAAAGAAGACGTTCAAACTTTTTTAAACCCATCTATAAAGAATTTTTTGCCTAATCCTGAGATTTTAAAGGATATGCAAAAATCAGCAAAAAGAACAATACAAGCGATTTCTCAAAAGCATAAAATTGGCATTTTTGGTGATTATGACGTTGATGGGGCCTCAGCAACTGCATTACTTGCAAATTTTTTAAACTCAATAAATGTTCCTTATGAAATTTATATACCAGATAGAAAAAAAGAAGGTTACGGACCTTCTGTTGAGTCTTTTAAAAAATTAATAGATAACGGTACTAAATTGATTTTCACTGTTGATTGTGGAACACTATCATTTGATGCTATAGATTACGCATCTAATAATGGCATTGACGTAATTGTTCTTGATCACCATCAATCAGAAATAAATTTGCCTAAAGCTCACTCTATAGTAAATCCAAATAGGCTAGATGATAAATCCGATTTAAAATATTTATGCGCTGCTGGAGTTACATTTATGTTTTTAATTTCCTTAAATAAAGAACTTAGATCAACTGATTGGTTTAACAAATCAAAAATTACAGAGCCAAATTTGCTTGAATACTTAGATTTAGTAGCTCTAGGAACAGTTTGTGACGTTGTTCCTTTAGTTGGTCTAAATAGAGCAATTGTCTCACAAGGATTAAAAATTTTAAAATCAAAAAAAAATCTTGGATTAAAAACATTATTTGATATTTGTGATATCCAAACTAAACCAAATGTTTATCATATTGGGTATCAATTAGGTCCAAGAATTAATGCTGGAGGTAGAGTAGGAAAGTCTTCTCATGGAGCAAATTTATTAATTAGTAATAATCCTAAAGATGTTTTCAAAATTGCAACTGAGTTAGATCATTTTAATAAAGAAAGGCAAATTTTAGAAAAAGACCTAATGGACAAAATTTTAAAGAATTTAGAAAATAAAACACATGAATCAGTAATGATCATTTTTGGAAAAAATTGGCATGAGGGTGTGATTGGAATAGTTGCATCTAGAATTAAAGATAAATTCAATAAACCAGTAATAATTATATCAGTAGACGATAATGGTATAGGAAAAGCATCAGCTAGATCTATTGTAGGTTTTGATATTGGCTCAGTAATTATTGCTGCTGTTCAAGAAAAAATCTTAATTAAAGGCGGGGGACATAAAATGGCTGGAGGATTTACAATAAAAACTGAAAATGTTGAAAAATTTAAAAAATTTATTTTAAAAAAATTTGAAAGATTAAGTAATAGTAAAATGAATATAAAACCTTTATATTTAGATAGTATAATAGCCCCAACCGCATTAAATCTTCAATTTTATAATAAGGTTTATTCACTTGCTCCTTTCGGTTCAGGAAACCCAGAGCCAAAGTTTGTTTTAGAAAATATGAAATCTATAAATTATAAGATTATAAAAGATAAACACGTAAAATCAGTTTTAATTGGATTGGATGGATCTAGTGTAAAATCTATAGCATTTAACTGCGTCGAAAATGAAATTGGAGCTTATTTGCTTAAAAAAGATAAAAAATTATTTAATATTGCTGGTAAATTATCCTTAAATGAGTGGCAAGGGCAATCAAATGTGGAGTTTATTATCGATGATATTTCTGTTAATAAGACAATCAAAAAAACGGTCCCATCGTCTATCGGTTAGGACAGTTGGTTTTCATCCAACAAAGAGGGGTTCGATTCCCCTTGGGACCGCCAAAAAAAATGCATAAAGTAGCAATTATAGAAAAAATTCACCAAGACGGAATAAATTTATTAAAAAATAATCCAGCGTTTGAATTTGAAATAATCGAAGATGCTTCTGAAGAAAATTTAATAAAAGTTTTACCTAATTTTGATGCTTGTACACTTAGAGTTTCAAAATTAAATGAAAAAATTCTGTCTAAATGTAAAAATTTAAAGGTTATATCTAGACACGGTGTTGGATATGATAATGTCGATTTAAATTACATTAAAAAAAACAAAATAACTTTATTAATAACTGCTACCGCGAATGCAGTAGCCGTAGCAGAACATGTAATTTACATGATGCTATCTATATCTAAAAGTATGAACCAATACGACCAAGAAGTTAGAATAGGAAATTTTAAAAAAAATGCATCTTCTATTACTACTTTAGAACTTTTTAAAAAAGAAATTTTAATAGTTGGATTTGGAAGGATAGGTCAAAGTTTAATCAAAAGATGTAAAGGTTTCGAGATGAAAGTAAAAGTATTTGATCCTTTTGTTAATAAAGAGACTATTGAAAGATTTGGAGGACAAAAAATTGAAAATCTTGATGATGGATTAAAGATTTGTGACTATGTTTCTTTACATGTTCCGTTAAACGAAAAAACTAAAAATTTAATTGATTATTTTAAACTTAAGAATATGAAAAGAAAAGCAATTGTTATCAATACTGCAAGAGGTGGAATTATTAACGAAAATGATTTAGATAAGGCATTGAGAGAGAATATAATTTTTGGAGCAGGATTAGATGTTTTTGAAAATGAGCCTATTGAAAAAACTAATCCTCTGCTATTAAATAAAAAAGTTTTATTAAGTCCACATTCAGCAACATTTACTAATGAGTGTAAATCTAGAATGTCTTTAGAAACAACTAAAAATATTATTGATTTTTTCGAGAATAAGATTGATAAATCTATGATTGTAAATTTATGATGGATATAAAAAGGAAATTAAAAAATTTTGGCCCATTAGAATTCTTAGTATTAAGTTCTATTACATATGTGGTTGTAATGTTATTGTGGACAGCTTCAACAAGATCAGAAGTTTTACAAAAAGCAAATGATATAAAATCAAATCATAAGTCTGTGGTTGATTTCATTAATGGCGAGGTAAATAGTTGCAGCTCAAATGAAGAGGGCTCAACATCTTGGGGTGAGAAATGCAATTCTGTTTGGAGTTCAGATAAAATCGTAAATTATGTATTAAATAATATTGATTTAAAAAACCCATATTCAATTAAAAAACCGTTAATACAAACTTCTCAAGATCCAAGAATTCAGGCCGAAGGTAAAGCAGGTCAATCAACAGATAAAGGTATAATTTTTGTTTCTTCAAATAACTTTGAGTCAGAGGCAGGCTCAGAATGGGTAGTTGGTACTTGTATAAAGTCACCTTGCGTAGCTGCGGGTAATAATGAATTAGTCTCTGTATACCGTTAATCAATAATTTCAAAACCACATTGTTTTGCAGTTTTACTTAAATAATTGAAACCAATTTTTGCGTATTTAAATGGATTTGCTTTAGCAGGGTCTTGTTCTGCTTCTACCACGAGCCATCCTGAATAATTTTTTTTCTTCAAAGTATTTAAGAAAGGAACATAGTCAATACATCCATCACCCGGCACAGTAAATGCCCCATCTAAAAATGCTTGTCTAAATGTTGCATCATTTCTCAGTGATTTTTCTAAAATATCTTTTCTAATGTCTTTGCAATGAACGTGAATTATTCGTTCGTAAAAATTTTCAACTAATTTAACAGAGTCACCTTGAGCAAACAACATATGACCGGTATCTACTAATAATTTAACTGTATCCTTTGTATTTTCTATAAGTCTAGAAGTATCTTCTTCAGTTTCTATTATAGTTCCCATGTGATGATGATAAGCTAACGGCATATTTTCATCTAACATCATTTTACTAATTTCATTTATTGAATAAATAAATCTGTTCCAATCATCTTTATCTAATTTAGGCCTTTTTGATAACGGTGTTATAGGATCTCCTTGGACGGAGTCTGTAACTTCAGCAAAAACCATGCAAGGTGCTTTACAATCTTGAAATAATTTAAGTTGTTTTTGCATAAGTTTAAATTCTTCTTTGGGTGATCTTTTTAATAGTTGAGCTCCATACCAACCTGAACATAATTTAAGGTTCTCTTTTTGAAGTTTAGGAATAAGTTCTTTCGAATTCATTGGAAATTTTCCGCCAGATTCAATTCCAGTAAAACCTGCCATACTAGCTTCTTTTAAACATTGCTCCAATGGAGTTTTTCCACCTAATTCAGGCATATCATCGTTACTCCATGCAATGGGTGCTATTCCTAATCTTATCGACATAGTTTTAAGAAAGTAATAATATTTTATATTATAAATAATTAACTTACAAAAGAATTTATGATCAATGTAGCACTTTTGGGTTTTGGTAGAATTGGGCAAATGCATGCTCAAAATATATATCTAAATAAAACGCTTAATTTGTTATATGTATACGAAAAGATTGATAAGCTTAGAAAAAAAGCTAAAAATCTTTACAATTGTAAAATTGAAAAAAATTATAAAAAGATATTTTCAGACAAAAAAGTAGATATTATTTTTATTTCAAGCCCTACAAATACTCATATCAGATTTATCGAAGAGGCCATCAAATACAATAAAACTATTTTTTGTGAAAAACCTTTAGACTTGAATATAAATAAAATTGTTAAAACTTTCAAAAAAGTTAAGAAAAATAATTCTAAGATACAGATGGGGTTTAATCGAAGATTTGATCCTAGCCACCACTCAATTAAAAAAGAATTAGAAAAAGGTAAAATAGGAAGATTGGAAAAAATAATAATCACAAGTAGAGATCCTGCTCCTCCTTCAAAGTCTTATCTTAGGTCTTCCGGAGGTATTTTCAGAGACATGATGATTCATGATTTTGATTTATGTAGGTATTATTTAAATAATGATGAAATTGTCGAAATAAGTTCATTTGTAAGCTCATTTGAGAATTTTTACAAAAAAATCAAAGATCATGAATTAGCTACTGTTACTATGAAATCAAAGAAAGGTGTTATATGTGTAATTACAAATTCTAGACATTGTTCTTTTGGATACGATCAAAGGGTTGAGTTATTTGGAAAAAAAGGAATGCTTTTATCAGGCAATCAAAAGAGTACCACCACAGAGATCTTTAACTCAAATCAATCACATTCACAAAAACCCTTTTTAAATTTTTTTATTGAAAGATACAAAGAAGCTTATAATTTGCAATTAAATGAATTGATTTCTCTTCATCAAAATAGAATAAAACCCAGATCAACTTACAAAGATGGTTATTTAGCTTTAAAAATTGCTAATGCTGCATATAAATCTCTAAAGCAAAAAAAAGTAGTAAAACTAAAGTAATTTTTATCTACCTCTAGTTGTATGTATTTTTTTTCCTTTTGTATTTTAACAAATTTTTTGTTTTAATTGCGCAAATTTAACAAACAAATGAGGGAAATAATCATGAAAAAAGTATACTTAACAGTTGCTGCTCTAATGAGCTGGGCAATGATGTCTGTAGCTGCTTTAGCAGTAGATATTATTGTTGTGTCTCATGGACAAGCAAATGACCCTTTCTGGTCTGTTGCAAAAAATGGAGTTGATAAAGCGTGTAAAGATATGAAAGTATCTTGTAAATACACTGCTCCAGCAACATTTGACATGGTAGAGATGGCAAAACTAATTGACAACGCTGTTTCTCAAAAGCCAAAAGGTATTGTAATAACTCTTCCAGATGCTGCCGCTTTAGGTAAATCTGTTAAAGCTGCAATATCTGCGGGTATCCCAGTAATCTCTATGAATTCAGGTTCAGACGACTACATGAAACTAGGTATTAGTGCTCACGTAGGTCAAACAGAGTTTGAAGCTGGCGTAGGTGGCGGACAAAAAATGAAAGCTGCTGGTGGTAAAAAAGCACTATGTGTTAACCACGAAGTAGGTAACGTCGCTTTAGATAGAAGATGTGCAGGTTTCAAAAAAGGCTTTGGTGGATCTGTAGACATATTAGGTACATCAAATGACCCGACTGAAATTCAAAAAGCTGTAGCTGCTAAATTAGGTGGTGGATATGACACTATTCTTACTTTAGGAGCTGGTCTTGCGGGAGAAGCTGCTCTAAAAGCATTAGAGTCTGCTGGTAAAGTTGGAAGCGTTAAACTTGGTACATTTGATATGTCACCAGGTATGCTAAAAGCTGCTGCTGCTGGAAAAGTTGAGTTCTTAATTGATCAACAACAGTATCTACAAGGTTATTTACCTATAGCTATCTTTTCTCAATATATGAGATATGGAACAATGCCAGCTGGTGTTGTTATGACAGGACCTGGTTTTGTTACTCCTAACAATGCGAAGGACGTAATAAAATGGGCTGCTCAAGGTTATAGATAAGAACAATATTAAAAAGGCCTAGTGAAAAATCACTAGGCCTTTTTTTTTAAGTTTTTTTTATATGTCTACAAAGTCTAAAAGTATTGAAACAAAAACTGATTTCAATCAGGATGAAAGACTCAAAAAAGTTTCCAAATTAAGATTATTGTTAAATAGACCCGAACTTGGCGCTCTTGGTGGAGCTATACTTGTATTTATATTTTTCGGTATAGTTGCCGGAGATACAGGGATGTTCAGTGCTTACGGAGTTTTAAATTTCTTAGATGTTTCTGCAAATCTTGGAATAATAGCTATTGCAGCTGCAATGTTAATGATAGGTGGAGAATTTGATCTATCAATTGGATCTATGATAGGTTTTGCAGGTATTTGTATAGCTATTCCAGCAATTTATTGGGGATGGCCATTATGGATGAGTATAATTTTTGCATTTTCAATGGCAGTTCTTGTTGGATATTTTAATGGAATATTAGTGGTTAGGACAGGGCTACCATCATTTATTGTAACTCTTGCAATGCTTTTTATTTTAAGAGGAGCAACTTTAGCTATAACAAGATTGATTACTGGTCGAACTCAAGTTCCAGGCCTAAGAGTTTTAATCGAGGATGATCCATTAGCATGGATATTTGCAACTGATACATTTAAATGGGTTTTCACTTGGTTAGGTTCGATGAATCTTATTGCATTAAGAACTGATGGAACCCCACTCGCCACAGGAATTCCACCATCTGTAATATGGTTCATAGCCTTAGCAATCATTACAACATGGATTCTAATGAAAACAAGATACGGAAATTGGATATTTGCATCTGGAGGGGATAAAAATGGCGCTAACAATGTTGGAGTTCCAGTTGGTAGAGTAAAAATAAGTTTATTTATAGGTACTGCAGTTGCAGCAACTATTTTTGCTACTATTCAAGTTTTAGATGCTGGTTCAGCTGATACAATGCGTGGAACTTTAAAGGAGTTAGAAGCTATTGCGGCTGCAGTTGTTGGTGGTTGTTTATTAACTGGTGGATATGGTTCAGCTATAGGTGCAGCATTTGGAGCCTTGATATTTGGTACGGTTTCAATGGGAATATTTTATACCGATGTAGACACAGACTGGTTTAAAGTTTTTTTAGGAGCAATGATGTTGATTGCTGTAATCTTTAATAATTATATAAGAAGGAAGGTAACAGAGAGTAAATAATGTCTGACTATTTAGTTCAATTTAATAATATTAGTAAATTTTTTGGAAAGGTTATTGCTTTGAAAGATGTAACAATGAAATTAAAAAAAGGTGAAATTATGTGTCTTCTTGGTGACAATGGTGCAGGCAAATCAACCTTGATAAAAACATTGGCTGGAGTGCACAGACCTGATGAAGGTGAAATTATTGTCGAGGGTAAGAAAACAATATTTGACAGCCCAAAAGATGCATTAGATATGGGAATAGCTACCGTGTATCAAGACCTAGCTTTAGTTTCTTTAATGAGTGTAACAAGAAATTTTTTCATGGGAAGAGAACCCATGAAAGGTCCACCATTTTTCAAAACATTCGATATAGAAAAAGCAAATAAGATAGCAGCCGAGAGAATGGGGCAGATAGGTATTGATGTTAGAGATCCATCTCAGGCAGTCGGAACGATGTCTGGTGGTGAAAGACAGTGTTTAGCAATAAGTAGAGCTATATACTTTGGAGCAAAAGTTCTTGTTTTAGATGAGCCTACTTCTGCTCTAGGAGTTCACCAAGCTTCAGTTGTTTTAAAATATATAGTTAAAGCTGCTTCTCAGGGATTAGCAGTAATTCTAATAACACATAACGTTCATCATGCCTATCCAGTTGGAAATAGCTTTACAGTATTAAATAGGGGAAAAAGTTTAGGCACATATGAAAAAAAAGATATTTCTAGAGAAAAACTTTTAAGTATGATGGCAGGTGGAGAAGAATTAAATAAATTAGAAGTTGAACTTCAAGAAATGAACAGATCTTCAGCTAATTAATGCAAATAGGAATAGATTTAGGCGCTACAAAAATCGAAAGTGTACTTCTTGATCAAAATGGCTCAGAAATTTTAAGAGAAAGAAATAACACTCCAAAAGACTATAAAGAAACAATAATTTCTATCAGTAATATTGTTAAGAATATTGAAACAAAATTTAATAAAAAATTTAGTGTTGGTATTTGCCATCCCGGATCAACAATAAGTGAAACCGGTTTGATTAAAAATTCTAATAATTCTACATGGATGAATAACAAGCCTTTTCAAAAAGATATTTCTAATGAATTAAATAGAATTATTTATTGCGAAAATGATGCTAATTGTTTTGCTTTATCTGAAGCTACTGATGGATCAGCAAGCCACTATAAAATTGTATTTGGAGTAATTCTTGGATCTGGTTGTGGAGGAGGTTTAGTAATAGATAAAAAAATAGTATCCGGATCAAATGGACTTTCAGGTGAATGGGGTCATAATCCATTACCTTATTACGGTAATCTAGATGATGAGGATATTAACTTAGGTGAGGGTACCCTTGTAAAAAATATTAATATAGAAAAGTTTATTTCTGGTAAAGGTTTAGAGGATCTATATTTTAAAAAAAAGAATGAAAGAAAAAGCACTAAAGAGATTTTTTCAGACGTGCTTAATAATGAAGAATTTATAAACAATTTTTATAGTAGATTATCGAGAAGTCTCTCAATTCTAATAAATACTATTGATCCGGATGTAATAGTATTTGGTGGAGGTGTCTCTAACGAGATAAAGGATTTAAATTTAATAAAAAAAATGACTGCTAATTTCTCTGGGAATTTAAATATTAAAACTTCATTTATAAAACCCAAATATGGAGATGCAAGTGGAGTACGTGGCGCTGCAATTTTGGGTAGACAGAATTCTATTTAAGTATTGAATTAATCTCTTTGTTTGAAAATGGCTCCGGCTTTTTACATTTTATAGAAATTTTTTGTTTTTTGCTATTTTTTGCAGACAAATGAATTGCTTCTATAATATTTAAAACGTGAAGAGATAAATTTCCGTTACATCTATGTGTTTTCTTATTTTGAATTGAATATATCATCTCCGATAATCCAACACCTCTATAATTTGCGTTAGTAGGAGACTCATTTGCTCTAGAACTTTGGGTTCTTATATTAATTTTTCCCAATGACATTTTGTTTGTTTGATGATTCTTCCATGTGCTACCTAATTTTTTACTGATTAAAACCGATCCGCCAAACATATTTGGGTCTGGAACTATCATAGAACCGTTGTCTCCGTAAAGTTCTATGTGGTTTCTTAGATGAGAAATAACATCAAAAGATAAAGTTAATCTAATTATTGTCCCATTATGAAATTTTAAAGTAGAAAAGTAAGTTGTGGGACACTCCACTTTAAATTTTTTACCCCTTTTTGGTCCTATACCGATAGTTCGTTTGTTTACCCCTTTTGAGCTTATACTTGTTACTTCTTTAGCTGGACCTAATAAATTTACTAAAGCTGTTAAATAATATGGACCCATGTCTATAACTGGTCCTCCTCCTTTTTTAGCAAACCAAGGCTCTGGGTTAGGATGATAGGATTGTATACCTGGATAGGCAAATATTCCTGTACCAAACTTCACTTTACCTATTACTTTTTTGTCTAAAAGTTCTCTTGCTTTTTGATTGCCTCCACCTAAAAAAGTATCAGGAGCATTTCCTATGAAAAGTTTTTTTCTTTTTGCTATTTTTATAAGTTCTTTCCCATCTTTGAATGAAACCGCCAATGGTTTTTCAGAATAAACGTGTTTACCATTAAGTAATGATTTTTTAGCTATTAAATAATGTGCATTAGGTATTGTTAAGTTTAGAATAACTTGAATTTCTTTATCTTTAAGTAATTCATTAACCGATGCTGAACTTATCTTATAAGTTTTAGCACACTTTTGAGCTGCAAATTTGTTAATATCAGCACATTTAATTATCTTAAAATTATTGAAATATTTATGCGCCCTAAAATAAGTTTCAGCTATATGACCGCAGCCAATTAGACCGACTTTATAAACCTTTCCCATTTAAAAGTTTATACACCTTTTCTCTGTTTTTTCTTCCCTTCTAGGTGTTCTTTTAGGGCTCTTTCATTTTCCTTAGTCGTTGGTATTGAAAGAGTAGGGCTTTCCCAGTAAGCAGAACCCTCTAGCCATTGATATCCATCAGTATGAATACTTATAACATAAGTTTTCTTGGATTTTTTTGCTCTTTTAAAGGCTTCTTCTAGTTCAGATATTGAGTTCACTTGTTCTCCCTCTGCGCCCATACTTTTTGCATGCGATGCGAAGTCAACTGGAACAAGATTAGGAGTTTTAGAACTTTTTAACAAACAATTAAATTCTTTACCTCCCTTATACAATTGCAGTCTATTAATAACTGCATGACCACCGTTATCGCAAACTATTATAATCAATTTATTATTAGTAATTACCGAGCTGTAAATATCTGAATTGTAAAGCAAATATGACCCATCTCCAACGAATGCTATAACATCTTTATCAGGGTTTGCCATTTTAATCCCCAGAGCTCCTGAAATTTCATAACTCATACAACTAAAACCCCATTCAGTTTCATGAGTATTTAATTCTCTAGGTCGCCAAACTTGTACGACTTCTCCTACCAAACCGCCTGCCGCAGTAACAGCTATATCTGATGGATCAGAATTTCTATAAATTGCACCAACTGCATGCGCATAACTAGGTAATTTTTGATTAGTAGGACCGCTTTCTTTGTCTACATATTCATTCCAATTTTTTAATTCTGATTGTGCTTTTTTATACCAACTATCCTCTGCTTTCCAACTTCCTAGAACTAAAGATAATTCAGACAATGAAACCTTAGCATCACCAACTACAGCTTGTGCCATATGTTTATTTGCATCAAATCTAGCTGCATTAATAGATACAAGTTTGAAATTTGGATTTTCGAAATTTGCCCAAGATCCTGTAGTAAAATCTGCTAGCTTAGTACCTATTGCTATAGCTAAATCTGTTTTCTTTGCCATGTTATTTGCAGCTTTACCGCCAAGGCCACCTATTGGTCCTAAAAAGTGAGAATGATCTCTTTTCATAGTAGAATAACCCATGACGGTTTGTGTTACTGGTATATTATGTTTTTTTGCAAATTCAGATAATTCATCCATTGCATCAGAGTAAAATACTCCTCCTCCTGAAATTATTATGGGATTTTTAGAGGTTTTAATTGCCTCAGCTGCTTTTTTTATTTGATAATCATCTGGACGTGGACGCCTAATCGAATGAACTCTTTCTTTAAAAAATTCTTCAGGGTAATCGAATACTTCGCCTTGGACATCTTGACTTAAAGAGATACATGCGGGGCCACAATCGGCAGGATCAAGCATAACTTCAATTGCCTGAGGTAAAGTAGAAATTATTTGCTCAGGACGAGTAATTCTATCAAAGTATCTAACTACCGGTTTAAATCCATCATTTTGAGTAATCCCAGGATTATTAAAATGCTCAACCTGTTGTAAAACTGGATCCGGCATCCTATTAGCAAAAGTATCGCCAGGTAAAAATAAAATTGGAAGTCTATTACTCATTGCAACAGCTGCTGCAGTAATCATATTTGTAGAACCAGGCCCAACTGAACTTGTTGCAATAAAGATTTGTTTTCTTCTTTTCGCTCTTGAATAAGCTATTCCGGTAAGGGCCATATTTTGCTCATGATGACCTCTCCAAGTAGGAAGTTCTTTTTGATTTTCTTCAAGCGCTTGTCCTAAACATGCTACATTACCGTGTCCAAAAATTCCAAATGCACCTGGAAATAATGGCTCTTTCTTTCCGTCAATTAAAATTTTTTGTTTTGTAAGGAATTTGACGAGTGCATGAGCACAAGTAAGTTGAATGTTTTTCATAAATTCTTTATAAGATAGATAAATAACTTATTATATTCAATAAATTTATATAATTTATGTACGAAAAATTCGGTCAATTTATCGATGGTAAATGGCAACAATCATCTAGCGGAGAAACTTACGAAGTAATTAATCCAGCTACTGAGGAAGTTATAGGTAAAGCATCAAAGGCAAATAGTAAAGATATTCAACGAGCGTTGAAGTCGGCTGAAAAAGGTTTAGAAATTTGGAAAAATACTTCCCCGTGGGAAAGATCAAAAGTTATTAGAAAAATTTCAGAGCTAATGAGAAAAAAAGTGGATACATTATCAAAATGGCTTACATTAGAAGTTGGTAAACCTCTTACTGAAGGCGCAGGGGAAGTAGGAGGCGCAGCTGATATATTTGAATGGAACTCTGAAGAAACAAAAAGAATTTTCGGTGAAATAAACCAAAGTCGTTTTCCAAATACAAAAATACACGTGATTTATCAACCAGTCGGCGTAGTCGCTGCGTTAGTTCCTTGGAATTTTCCGGTTATTTTAGCATCAAGAAAGATTTCAACTGCTTTAGCTGCTGGATGTTCAGTAATAGTAAAACCTGATGTAATTACTCCAGGCAGTGTAATGGAAATAGTTGATATATGCAAAGAAGCCGGCGTTCCTCCTGGTGTGGTAAATTTATTATCTGGCGATCCAGCTGGAATTTCATCTGAATTAATTCAATCTGATATAGTAAAAAAAATATCTATTACAGGATCAACAAGAGTAGGTAAGCTTATTCTCAAACAAGCTGCTGATAAAGTTCAAAGAGTCACAATGGAATTAAGCGGGCATTCTCCATTTATTGTCTTTGATGACGTTGATTTAAACAAAGTAACAGATATGGCTATAACAGCGAAATTTAGAAATAACGGACAAGTTTGTATATCTCCAAATAGATTTTATATACATGAGAAGAAAAAAGATGAGTTTGCTGACCTGATGGTAAAAAAAACAAAAAAATTAAAAATAGGTAATGGCATGGACAAGGATACGATGCTTGGACCTTTATGTACAAAAGAGAGATTAGAAGGTGTTGAAAGATTAGTTGAAACAACTAAAAAGGAAGGTGGAAAAATTCTTTTAGGAGGAAAAAGAGCTGCTAATTTTAATAAAGGCTATTACTATGAACCAACTATTTTTGATAATATTAAAGATGATTTCACAGTGATGAAAGAAGAGCCTTTCGGGCCAATAGTTCCAATTCTCAGTTTTAAAGATTTTGATGAAGTCATGATAAGAGCTAATGATAATGATCTAGGCTTAGCAAGTTACGTTTATACAACTGATTTAAAAAAAGCAAATCAAGCTTCTGACAAATTAGAAACCGGATGTGTAGCAGTAAATACACCAGTTGTAGCAGTTGCTGAGGCGCCGTTTGGAGGAATTAAACAAACTGGTTATGGAAGAGAGGGTGGATCAATGGCGATTAAAGATTATTTGAATATTAAGTACACTCACTTTGGTATTTCATACGAATGAGGAAAAATAAATTAAAAGAAATTTTCAAATCAGGAAAACATGCAATTAATGGTTGGCTCCAAATTCCAAATTCGTTCACTGCTGAATTAATGGCAAATCAAAATTGGGACTCCTTAACTTTAGATATGCAACATGGTGTAATTGATTATCCTAATGCTGTAGGAATGCTTCAGGCAATTTCTACAACTCAGGTTGTTCCTATGGCTAGAGTCAATTGGAACGAACCAGGGCAAATTATGAAAATACTAGATGCTGGTGCTTATGGAATAATATGTCCAATGGTAAGCAACAAAAAGGAGGCAGAGAATTTTGTAAATGCATGTATGTATCCACCTAATGGTTATAGAAGCTATGGGCCTATAAGAGGATTAGTTTATGGAGGACCTGACTATGCTGATGAAGCTAATAATGAAATATTGAAATTCGCTATGATTGAAACAAAAGAGTCGCTAGAAAACTTAGATGAAATTATGAAAACACCAGGCTTAGATGGAATTTATATCGGACCTGCTGATTTAAGTTTGGCTATAGGGCAAAAACCTAGTTTTGATAAGCCAGAAGGAGATCCTGTTTATGAAGTAATAATGAAAATTTTAGAACATGCTAAAAAAAATGAGATAATTGCTGGTATACAAAATGGACAACCAGAATACGCTGCAAAAATGATCAAAAAAGGTTTTCAACTAGTTACAATAGGATCTGATCAAAGATATATGACAGCAGCTTCCAAATCAGCTTTAAGCAAACTAAAAAAAGATCAAATTAAGGACTCAGGAAAAGGGTATTAATTTTTAATGAATTTCTTTGTTTATATGCTCAAATCTTTGGGCAAAAATCCCGTAACATATGTTGGTTACACAAATGATTTAAAAAAAAGAATCAATCTCCATAATAATAATAAAGGAGCAAAATTTACCAGAGGACGTAAATGGAAACTCATTTATAAGGAAAAACTTAATTCAAAAAAAGAGGCAATTTCTAGAGAATATTATATAAAGAAAAATAGAGTATTAAGAAATAAAATTAAGGAAACAGTTAAGTGAAAATAGCAATTTTATTACCCTATAAAGAAAATTTTTCACCTCAGTACCCTGGTGCCGTCTCTTTATTTGTAAACGAGACATCAAAAATTAGCAAATATAAAAAAAAAATTGTTGTATTTGGTTCTACAGATTTTAAACAAAAATTTAAACTCAAATATATTAATATAGATATTAGAAAAAATCCCTTTGAAAGCCAAACAAAACATTATGTGAACGAATTTATTAAATTACAAAATTCACAAAACTTTTCAATCATAGAAATCCATAATAGACCAAGTTACATAAACATATTATCAAAAAAAATTAAAAATAAAGTTTTTTCTTTGTATTTTCACAATGACCCTTTATCTATGAACGGTTCAAAAACTGTTAAAGATAGAAAGTTGTTATTAAAATCTTGTTATAAAATAATATTTAACAGTAATTGGTCAAAAAAAAGATTTTTAGAAGGTCTAGAAAATAAATTTGTTAATAGCAATAAGTTGGTTGTTTTCTTTCAGTCAGCAAAAAGAAATAATTTGAAAGTAATAAAGAATAAAAAAAATTGGATAACCTTTGTAGGAAAATTGAATAAGGCAAAAGGGTACGATGTATTTGCTAAAGTAATCATAAAAATACTTAAAAGATTTCCTAATTGGAAGGCTAAGATAATCGGAGACGAAAAGAGAGAGAAAATAGATGTAAATCATAAGAATGCCGATATTTTAGGATTTTTAAATCACAATAAAGTTCTTAAAATTTTTGAACAAACAAGTATAGCTGTAGCTTGTTCAAGATGGGAGGAGCCTTTTGGAAGAACAAGTTTAGAAGCTTCAGCAAATGGGTGTGCTGTAATTATAACAAATAAGGGTGGTCTGCCTGAAACTGTTACAAATGCTAAAATAATGAAAACTCTTACAGCTAAAAGTTTAGAAAAAAATATAATTCAATTAATAAAAGAAAAAAATTTAAGATTGAATCTTCAAAAACTTTCTATAGAAAATTTTTATTTAACACATAAATTTGTAACTGAAAAAATTGATTTATACAGATCTGAAAAATTTAAAACTTTAAATCTTTTTTCTACAAAAAAAAATAGAAGCAACCTAAGAATTCTTCACATAACTAATTTTAACGAAAGACTAGATGGCAGGCTTTTTTTTAATACTGGAAGAAGAATAAACAATGGTTTTATTAGACAAGGTCACAGTGTTTTGGGTTTTAGCGATAGAGATATTCAAAAATATTACAAGTCTATTACAGATTTCAAGGGGGCCAAAACTTTAAATGATAAACTAAAAAAGACCTGCTACAACTATAAGCCTGATTTAATAATACTCGGTCATGCAGATCTTATTTCTTCTGATCAAATAGCAGAACTAAGAGAAGACTATCCAAATACAAGATTTGGTCAGTGGTTTCTTGACCCTTTAAATAAAAAGGGGCCTGACTTTGAGAGAAATAAGAAAAGAATACTTGATAAAATTAAATTTGTTGATGCATCATTTCTCACAACAAGTCCGGATGTTCTTAATTTTTTAAATCCGGAAAATTGTTTTTTTATACCTAATCCGTCAGATAAATCTTTTGAAATTTTAAATAATTTTAATAGATCTTGTAATGTCGATGTTTTTTTTGCATTAAGTCATGGCGTTCACAGAGGTGTATTAAAATCTGGTAAAACAGATGATAGAATAAGTTTTTTGAGAGATTTAACAAATAAAACTCCAGATGTAAAATTTGATCTTTATGGAATAGACAAGGTTCAGCCAATTTGGGCTGATCATTATTTTAAAACGATATCAAACGCTAAAATGGGTTTAAATTTAAGTAGGGGTGAAGCAATTAAATACTATAGTAGTGATAGAATTACTCAAATAGTAGGTAACGGTTTGGTGTGCTTAATTGATGAAAAAACTAAATATCAAAATTTTTTTAATGAAAATGAGATGGTTTTTTACAGGAATACGAATGATTTATCAGAAAAAATTTTAAAAATATCCTCAGATGATAAACTCAGAAAAAAAATTGCTAAAAATGGTAAAATAAAATACATGAAATTTTTTAATTCTGACCTTGTATCTAAATATATTATAGATAAAACTTTAGATATAAAATCAAAAGATAAATATTTATGGCAAAAATAAAAAAAAAAGTTGCTTTAATTTTTGGAATTACGGGACAGGATGGGTCTTACTTAGCTGAATTACTATTAAAAAAAAATTATATTATTCATGGGGTTAAAAGAAGATCCTCAAGCGCTAACACTGAGAGAGTTGATCATATATTTGACAGCATAGATTTTAGTAATAAAAATTTTTTTATTCATTATGGTGATATATCAGATAGTACTAGTACACTAAATATTATTAATAAGATAAAACCTGATGAGATATATAATTTAGCCGCACAAAGCCATGTGAGAGTTTCATTTGATATACCTGAATATACCGCGGACATTACTGCTTTGGGATCGTTAAGAATATTAGAAGCTATTAGAATATTAAGATTAAATAAAACAAAGTACTACCAAGCTTCAAGTTCAGAAATGTATGGATTAGTAAAAAATAAAAAATCATTAAATGAAAAAACTCCTTTTCATCCAAGATCGGTTTACGGAATTTCAAAAGTTTTTGCATATAATACAACAGTTCATTACAGAGAAGCTTATGGGATTTTTGCTTCTAATGGAATATTATTTAATCATGAGTCTCCTCGAAGAGGTCCTACGTTTGTAACAAAAAAAATTGTTCAAGGTTTAGTAAGAGTCAAACAAGGCTTACAAAAAAAAGTAACATTAGGAAATCTTTATGCAATTAGAGACTGGGGGCACGCAAAAGATTATGCTGTTTCTATGTGGAAAATCTTACAATATAAAAAACCCGATGATTGGGTAATAGCAACGAATAAAGATAATACTGTGAAAAAATTTGTAGATACCGTAGCACGAAAACTAGATATAAAATTATCTTGGAGAGGAAAAGGAATACAAGAAAAAGGTATTGATAAAAAAACAGGTAATGTGATTGTTGATGTAGATAAGAAATTTTTTAGACCAACTGAAGTAGATTTTTTACGGGGAGATTTTTCTAAGGCGAGAAAGTATTTGAAATGGAAACCAGCAATCTCAACAAATGAACTAATAGATGATATGATTGAAGAAGAATTATCTGTTGACTAATTTTTATGAAAAAATATTTTTATCCGTTAGTAGAAAATCCATATAGACCTAAAGATATAAATGAAGCTATTAAAGTTCTAAAATCTTCAAAAATTACATCAGGTCCTAAAACTTTAGAATTTCAAAGTAAATTTTCAAAAAAGATAAAAACTAATTATTCTCTTTTAGTAAATTCTGGATCTTCAGCAAACTTATTAGCAATACAATGTCTTATAAATCCTTACAGAAAAAGAAGACTTAAACATGGAGATCAAATATTGATTCCTTCATTGTGTTGGTCAACATCTTTATGGCCTATAATTCAATCAGGTCTTAAACCTAAATTTGTTGACGTAGAAAAAGAAACATTGAACTTAGACCTGAATGATCTGAGAAAGAAAATTTCCAAAAATACAAAAGGGATTATGCTTGTTCATGTCCTTGGCAACAGCACTAATATGAATGATTTAATGAATATTATAAAAAAACATAATTTGATCTTGATCGAAGACACATGTGAGTCTTTAGGAACTACTTATAAGAATAAATATTTAGGCACGTTTGGTGAATTTTCATCATTTTCATTTTATTCTTCACATCAAATATCTTCAGGTGAGGGTGGAATGATATGTTGTAAAAATGAAGAAGATTTTGAAATTATTAAATCTTTGAGAGCACACGGCTGGTCAAGAGGTTTAAAGTATGAAAAAAAAATTGCCAAAAATAATAAACAATTAGATAAAAGATTTATTTTTTATAACTCTGGCTTTAATTTAAGGTCTACAGATATTTCTGCGAGTATTGGACTCAGTCAGTTCAAAGATTTAGATAAGTTTATAAAAGTAAGAAGAGCAAACAGAAACTTAATAATTAAATCATTTCAAAAAAAAAAGATAAATAATTTTTTTAATATAATAAAGGAAAATAAGTATGTTAAACCCTCTTGGTTTGGAATCCCAATTTTGATTTCTAAAAGTTTAAAAAGAAATAAGATTATTAATAATCTTGAAAAAAAAGGAGTTGAGACCAGACCAATTATTAGTGGAAACTTTTTAAAACAACCGTCTATCAAAAAATATAAACTTAATAAAAACGTGAAAATGAAAAATGCAGAATATATTAATCAAAAAGGTTTTTTCATTGGTTTGCCTACAAAACCATTAGGGAAAGCTACGATAGAAAAACTTGCTACGACATTTGAACAAAGCATCTAAAAAAAAAATTGTAATAACAGGTGGAAAAGGTCTACTTGGTTCGAAATTTTATATTAAATACAAAAAACAATACAACATAATTAGGTATCCTAATAGGATTGAACATTTCTCTAAATTTCAAAAATGGTTAAAAAAAAAGAATTTTGATTACCTTATTCATTTCGCGGCTTTAACTAAAAGTGAAAGTATAAAAAGAAAAAAAAGTCTTAATTTAATAAATGTAAAATCAACATTAAATTTAATTAAATCTATAGATAAAAGAAATATGAGAGATTTTAAATATTTTTTATTTATATCAAGTTCACATGTATATGGAACTTCGTCAAAACAAATAAAGGAAAACTTTAAAACTTCTCCAAATAACCCATATGGAGTTTCTAAGAAAAAAGTTGAGGATTTTATATTAAAAAATAGAAATAGATTTAAGTTTAAGATAGGTATCGCAAGAGTTTTTAATTCTACAGGCCCGAAACAGAAATTAGGAAATTTTGTGCCAGACATGATTAAGAAAATTAGAAAAAATAGTTTTATAGATAACGTTAATCAATATAGAGACTTCATACATATAGATGATGTAATGGAGTCTCTTGTATTATTGATAAAAAAAAAGTTTAATAGACCAATAAATATCTCTAGTGGCAAAAAAATTAATCTTATTCGGGTTTGCAAAATTATAAACCAAACTTATATTAAAAAAAAAATCATTTATGGAAAGACAAGAGGAAAAGATCTATATGGAGATAACAAGCTCCTGAAATCAATTGGAAAAATAAAATTTAAGAATATTCGTCAGATTATAAAATCATATAAAAAATAATGAAAAATTTTATTTTTTTTAGAACCGATAGACTAGGTGATTTTATAATAATAACCAATATTATTAAAGCAATTAAGGTTAAATATCCAAAATCTAAAATAACTGTTGTAGCGTCTCAATATAATTATCATTTCGTAAAAAAATTTAAAATTGTTGATAGAGTAATTTTATTTAATAAAGATTATAATCTTATAAAAAAAATAGATATATTTAAGAAGATTAACGATAGAAATTATGATGTATCATTCTCAATAGATGGAAAATCATTTTCTAATTTATGCACTTTTTTTTTAAATTCGAAATTAAAACTTGGTTTAATTTATAAATCTAGTATTTTAGGAATACCTTTTTATAAACCAAACTTGTTATTTAAAATTATATTTAATTATTTTGAGACTTTTACTAGCAAAAAATATTTACTTCAAATAGAACATTTGCCAACTAAATTGATAAATCTAGCAAATAAATTATCTTTTAAAATTAAAAAAAAAGACAAATATTATTTCGTGCCATCAATAAAGAATAGTGATTTTAAAAAAAAATTTGGTAAATATATTAAAAATAAATTTATCTTAATCCATTTAGATGAAAAGTGGAACGACATAAAAGATATTGAAGCAGAATTATTCAAAAATATTATTAGATTTCAGAAATTAACTAAAATGAATTTGATTATTACTTCTAAAAATAATCAAAATATATATTTTAAAAAATTTAGAGATTTTCTAGATAGAAAAGATTTAAGTAAAATCACTTTACTAAATAATTTAAACTTAAATGCAATGGAGAGATTTATTAATTACTCAGCTTTTTCAATAAGTTGTCATTCTGGTTTTTTAGTACAGATAGCTGGCTGCAATAGAACAAAAATAATAGATATAGTAAATAAAGAGGACTATTTATGGTATAGTTGCTGGAAACCATTAAACACTAAACATAAATTTGTCTTTAAATCCAATTATGAACAAAAATTCAAAGTTGAAAAAATATTTAATAACATAGTCAAAATAAGCAAAAATTTTTAATGAGAGCTTTTAATGATTAGAATTTGGGGTACGTCTTTTAGTTTGATTGGTGACTTAATTATGAGTTTGCCTCAATTAACTTATTTTAAGAAGAAATACAGTAATTCTTATATAAATTTTGTCATACATAAAAAGATATCATATTGTGCTCCTCTTTTTTTTAACCATCCTGATATTGACAAAATAATCATCTCAGGAGAGTGGAGTTCATTTAATTTGGATGATTATAAAATTGCTGCAGAGTGTGATATAGTTACAACTTCTTTAGATCATTCAAACAAAAAAATTTTAGATCGAAAACATAACGATAAATATTGGTATAATCATAGAAATTGTATTGAAGAGACTGCCTTGATGTCTGGTATTGCTGATTTAAATGAAATACTAACTTTAAATGAAAAAATTCCTTACCTTAATAAATGGTTTGACCCTGGATTTGAAGATGCGCAGAAAAAGGGTGCTTATACATATGAAAAAGAAGAGTCAAAACGTAATAAAATTTTAGGTAAATCATTAGCAATATGGCCTTTTGCGGGATATGGGAGGAGTAAAAACCGTAATCCATCAGAGGAATGGTGGTGCAAATTGGTTTCAACATTAACCGATAATTCAATTAATGTTTATCATTTTGGTTATTTTAAAGAGCCTAAATTATCTGAAAATAAAAAATATTATCATAACTTAACAAACTTAGATTTTTTTAATCAAGTAAAAATTTCTTTGGGATCTAAACTTGCAATTGGTACAGACTCGGGATCTATGTGGGTATTAGCCGCTTATAATCATCCAATGATTATATTAGGAACTAATTGGTACGATAATCATACGAATAATTTAAAAGCTACTATTCCACCAATTAAAAATGGTGAATGTATATTTAATCAAAATAATTTTTTGAATTTAAGCACTGATGAAATTTATGATAAAATTTTATCTTATGGAGTTAAAAATGAAAATTTTATTGATAAGATATTTAAATTTTAATTTTATTTAATGCGTTATTTTTAAATAAATTGGCCTCTCTTATATACCTTCGTACCATTTGTGTAGATTTATGGCCAGTCATCGCCATAATACTTCTTTCATCAGCGCCAGATTCTGCTGCAACAGTTGCAAATCCGGATCTTAAACTGTGACCTGAAAAATTTTGATTTTCTATCCCTGCTAAGTTTAAATAATTTTTGATTATTAATACTACAGATTGATCGGTCAATCTGTAACTTGTTAATATTGACCCTTTTGCGAATCTTCTAAATATTGGCCCTGTTCTTATATTCGATAAGTATACCAAGTTCTTTAAGCTTGTAACTGGGCAATATTTTTCATTGGCAAAGTAGGGGAGTGCTTTTATCAGACCTTCTCCAAATTGATCTGTTTTAGACCTTACAAGAATTATTTTAACACCTTCGTCAACAAAATCTAAGTCTTCGTGATTTATAGATATTAATTCTGTTCTTCTAAACCCTCCACCAAAACCAACTAGTATTAGAGTTCTATCTCTTAATTTTTTTATTTTTGGTATTCTTTGATCATCTATTATATCAATTATTTTTTTTAAGTGATTGATTAATAACGGTTTTTTACCTGTTTGCATGGTCCCTTTTTTTCTTTTTATACCCATTAAGTTTTCAATTATAACTGGGTGTTTAGTATCCAAATAATGACCTTTAAGTTTATGGACCACTCCAATAGAAACTAATCTACGTCTAATAGTGCTTATTTTTGAGTTAGCTGAAAGATGCGTGAGATATAAAGACACAACCTTGGGTTCAGTAGGCATTGAGTTGAATCCATGTTTTGAGCAAAATGCTCCAAAATCTTTAAAATCAGATTTATAAGCTCTTAAAGTATTATCTGCTTTAGATAACTTGAGGTTGTTTAAAGTATCCTCATGAAGCTTTTTTAGATCTGTGATCAATTCATTCATATTTCATTATTACTATTGATAACAATTAATTATCAATAGTAATATATTAAGTGATTTTAGATGTCAATACATATAATTTTAAAGTTAATGATTAAATTTATTCTTCCCTTAGTAGTATTTATAGCTGCTGTTTACGGAATTTCGTACTTTTGGACTAACTCAAGCTCAAAAGGCAAAAAAATGATAGCTTTAGGCTTAATAATAGGCCTTATAGTGGGCATATCTTTAACAACTTACCTGATTTTTGACTAATGAAGTTAATTGGAACTGAGTTTCAGCTAAAAGTATGGGCTTATTTAAGGAAAATACCTCGTGGAAGCGTTAGAACCTACTCTCAAGTGGCAAAAGATATAGGAAAACCGCTCGCTATACGCGCTGTGGCCACTGCCATAGGAAAAAACCCCTATGCTCCTAAAATACCTTGCCATAGAGTTATTAGATCCGATGGATCGCTGGGAGGCTATTCAGGCAAAGGAGGCTTAAAAACAAAGAGATTTTTACTAAAAAAAGAGGGTATTAAGCTCTAGAATTGTTATTTGACGGGCGATCAGGTCTATTTACCCCTATTTCACTGTTTTTTTTATCCACACACCAGTAAGTTGTACTCTGAAATGAATGATTCCAAAAAAAACACCATCTATGGCCGTTTAAACGGTATATTCAGTAAACGCAAAGCTCGAAGAATACTTTAATTATGACGCTTTTAGAGTGGTCTAAAACACTCAATTTTACTTAATTTTAGCTTATAACAATTTATCATTTTATCGATTTTTATAATTAATCCTTAATTTTAATACTTTTTTCATTGATTTGTTTTTTTTTTAATCAAGAATAAGCTTTATTCTTCAATGTTTATATGTTTTTTTTTCCTAATATATAAGCAACACTTACCTATTAGCATATATATTACTTTAATTATTAATCGTAAGTAACTGTATTTATTGAAAATATTTGAGACTAAAATATACAACAATTGGAATAGTTATAAATGACATTAGTGTTGAAGTAACTATAACGCTAGCAATACTATCGACTACCCTTTTCTCTGAATACATAGAGCCAACTAAGTAAGTTAAGATAGCACTAGGCATAGCGGATTGAATTAAAAGCACTCCAGCAGCTAATCCAGTGAGGTTTAAATATTTAATTAAACCAAATCCAATTATGGGACCAATTATAATTCTTACGCCGCTTAAAATAGACGCTTGCAACCATGATACTACTTTTAATTTTGTCAATGCAATTCCTAAGGACATTAGAACCAAAAATATTGTAGCGTAGGTTAATAAAAAAGTAGTGTTAACTACAAAGCCAGGGACCTCCCAATCATAATATAAAACGATCACAGCCGCTATTATCCCGTATATAGGCATATTAGTAATTAATATTTTCAATGAAAAACTCTTTTTTGCTAAAAGGACTCCTAATGTGAAGTGAAGCAGAATAATTACTGATGCTATAGCTGAAGCTATACCTAAACCCTTTGTGCCATAGGCAAATAAGCAAATTGGTATACCCATATTACCAGTATTTGGTAATATTAATGGTGGAAGTTCACTTACAAAGTCCTTTTTCATTAAAGCAAGAACTATTAAGCCTACTACAGCAAACCCGCCTATTATAATCAAAGCATATGTAAAATATTCTACAAATGTTTCTAAAGTTACACCTGTAGAAGTAATAGTGTAAAAAATCATTGCAGGTGTTCCCACATTACCAGCCAATGTGGTTATAAAATCGGTGTTAAAATTTGGATCTTTTTTTCCAAGGTAATAGCCTATACCAATTACAAAAAATACTGGAAGTATGACGTCTATTAGTTTGATGTAGAGTTCCATTAAACTCTTACATCAGATTTTCGAGGCTTTCTCAACTTATTAGTGTTATAATTAATAGCCGTTTCGAACTCCATTAATCGCTTATGTATTGATCTTAGTTCTGTAATTCTTGTCCAATTATACAAAAATACAGAGAAAGCGTCCTTTACCTCACCAAATGCATTTACTACTTGCATCATAATACCCAAAGTGAACGCTGCCGTGAACAATCCTGGTGCCATTATTAAAAAAGGTACAATTACAAATAATTGTCTGTACCAAATAGCCCATAAATCAAAATATCCGTAGTGTAAAAATAGTTTATGGTAATTGAATTTTATTCCAGTAAACAATTGTAAAATCGTAGGAGCTTGAACATAATTTTTTCTGTCGTCTTCACCATAAACTAATTCTTTTCTAAATGCAGCTTCAACCTTTTGATTGTTGTATTCTAGACCAGGTAATTTTATTCCGACTAGCCAACTAATAAGTATTCCGCCTAAACTAAGAGTAAGCGCTACCCACACTAAAGATCCAGATACATTATTTAAAAAAGGTACAGTAACATTTGAAGAAAGAACCCATAAAATTGGGATGAATGCTATTAATGTCATAATAGCTTTAACAACTTGCAATCCAATTGACTCTACAATTTTTGCAAAGTTCATACAGTCTTCTTGAATTCTTTGAGATGAACCCTCTACTTTTGCTTCAGTAGCTCTCCAATATGGCATATACGAAAACGTCATAGCCTCTCTCCATCTAAATGCCCATAGTCTTGTAAACCAATTAGTAAAGGCAAAAAGTGTAACGTACGGAAGTGCTATATATAAAAATCTTTTAATTGACTCCCAAAATTCAGATATTTCACGTTTCTCAGCTGTTTGGAGAATATCATAAAAATCCTTATACCAACTATTAAAGAGAACATCCAAATAGGTTTGCAACACTAGTAAAGATATAATAAAAAAACCTCCTCCGTAGGACCAATAAAACCATTTTTTATCTCTGAAAAAACTTCTCCACATATTTAATCTTTAAGAAAATTATCTGCGTATGATCTTATAACAAATTCTTTCTTATTAGGTTCAATAACATTATAAGATATATTATTTTTTTCAGCATATTCTATAGCTTTTTCTTTTGATGGAAACTTAAGAATAACTTCTTCAAGTGTATCCGTCGATGTTTCCCACCCCATTAAAGGATTTACTGAGGGATCTTTAGTTATAAATTCTAATACCCAATTTTTAAGTTTGCCCCTGCCCGATTGCATCGCAGTTTTAGCAGGAATATAAATTTTAGCTTTTTTCATGTTTATAATGGTCGGGGCGGCAGGATTTGAACCTGCGACCCTCTGGTCCCAAACCAGATGCGCTACCAGGCTGCGCTACGCCCCGAACGTCTGTTTTATAGGTTAATTAAGTGATTTTGGCAATTGAAAGATAGTCTCTATAGAAGTAAATAATACCAATGATACAGCATATTACAAAACCATTTAAATATTTTTTTAAACTTGAAGCTGCCTCTGGGTTAGTTTTGTTATTTGCTGCAATACTAGCACTTATAATTAGTAATGGTGGTTTAAGTGAAATTTATTTTTCTACCCTAGAAAAATATATAACACTTGGTACTAAGGATTTTGGTCTAAAACTAAGTGTTCTTCATTGGATAAATGATGTTCTGATGGCTATATTTTTCTTTTTTGTTTCACTAGAGATAAAAAGAGAATTTATTCAGGGAGAATTATCTAATCCAAAACAAGCTATGCTACCTATCATTGGTGCAGTCGGAGGGATGGCGGTGCCGGCATTATTTTATATCTTTGTAAATTATTCTGACAGCACAACATTAAATGGTTGGGCTATACCTTCGGCTACAGATATTGCTTTCTCCTTAGGAGTTTTATCGTTATTAGGTAAAAGGGTCCCAATATCGCTTAAAGTTTTTTTGACTGCTCTAGCAATTATTGATGATTTAGGGGCAATTGTAATTATTGCCTTTTTTTATTCTGGAAATATTGAAACAAAATATTTATTTCTGATGTTGCTATCTTTGATTGTTTTAATAACTCTTAATAAATATAAAATTAAAAGTTTTATACCTTTCTTAATTGTAGGAATTTTTCTGTGGGATTTTACTCATCAATCGGGAATACATGCTACAATTGCAGGTGTTCTATTAGCCCTAACAATTCCACATAACAAAAATAAAAGTAAAGAGTCAATGTTACTGAAACTAGAACATGGATTGTCACCTTATGTGGCTTTTGGAATAATGCCCCTTTTTGCTTTTGCAAATGCAGGAGTTTCACTTGGAGGACTTACTTTTGCTACTTTATTAAATCCTGTGCCTCTTGGAATTGTTTTAGGTCTATTTTTTGGAAAACAAATTGGTGTTTTTGCCCTCTCTTATATATCAGTTAAACTTAAATTTGCCGATAAACCATCCGGTTCTACTTGGTTAGCTCTTTATGGAGTTTCAATATTAACAGGTATTGGATTTACTATGAGTTTATTTGTTGGAAATTTAGCTTTTGTAAATAATTTAGAATATATGGATGGAGTTAAAATTGGAGTATTAACTGGATCGCTTCTTTCTACACTCTTTGGATATTTCTTACTGTTATTTTCTTCTAAGAAATGATCAACAAAGATATCATTAAATTAGCTTCTAATACTTCAAATGTAGGTCTTAAAAATAAATATTCTCACAAGATATCTTTAAAAAACTCAACATGTGGAGACAAAATTACCTTAGAGTTAATAGCAGATGAAAGAAAAATAAGCTCAATGAAATATGAAACTATATCCTGTGTATATTGTGAAGCTTCAGCAAGTCTTCTATCAAGAAAAATCAAAAACGTTAAATTAAAAGATATTAAAAATGATTTAATAACCTTAAAAAAAATATCTTTAAAAAAAAATGTAAAAACCCCTAGGAGATTATCTGATTTCAAAAAATTACTAAATAGCGACAATTTTAATAGATTTAAATGTATATTTTTACCGATTGATGCAGTATTAAAAGCATTAAAATTATGAAAAAAATATTCATTATTTTATTTATGTTCAGTTTTTTTTCAAAAGTTATAGCTGAGAATAATGGCACAGCTTATGATTACGAATTTAATAGCATAGATGGAGACTTAATAAAACTAAGTGAGTACAAAGGAAAGGTAATTGTAGTAGTAAATGTTGCGAGTAGATGTGGATACACACCTCAATACGAAGATCTTCAAACATTGTGGTCTAAATATAAAAGTAAAAATTTAGTTGTTTTAGGAATTCCTACCAATAACTTCAGACAAGAACCTGGAAACAACAAAGAAATAAAAAACTTTTGTGAAATAAATTTCGGAATTACATTTCCGATGACAGAAAAGATTAGTGTAATAGGAAATAATTCACATCCATTTTATAAATGGGCAAGAAAAGATTACGGTATTGGTGCAATACCAAAGTGGAATTTTCATAAAATTATAATTGGAAAAGATGGGAAAGTTTCAGAAACATTCTCCTCAATAACAAAACCTTCATCTAAGAAATTCATTAAAGCAATTGAAAACTTGATTTAACTATTAAAACTTAATCCATCATACGCAGGTATTATATTTTTTGGTAAAATTTTTTTTAATTCAAAGTAATCTAAATCTGTATGCAAATTAGTAAGTATAGCTTTTTTAGGTTTGGTTATATTTATTAAGTTTAAAGCTTCTTCTAAATTATAGTGTGATGGGTGTTTATCAATTTTAAGACAATCTAATACCAGATAATTTAGATTTTGGAGATAATTTATATTCTTCAACGATATGTTATTACAATCACTTATATACGCAATTTTATCTATTACGTACCCGGTTGATTTTATTAATCCATGAGTAACTTGAAAGGGTTTGATGATCAATTTTGTATTATTTTTCCTTATAGAAAAACTTTTATCAATTATATTAGCTTTCATAATCGGCCTGTACCCTTGCTCCTCAAAGAAACAAAATCTGTAAGATTTTTTTAAAGCTGTGATTGTTCTTCGACTACCATAGATTGGTATCTTTGATTTATTTTTCCAATAAAAAGGTCTCATTTCAAATATACCAGCTGTCTGATCTGCATGTTCATGGGTATAAATAATTGAGTCAAGATTTTTAATTTTATTTTTTAAAAATTGGTATTTTATATCTGGTGAAGTATCTATACAGACAGACAGATTTCCTTTTTGAATATGAGCACAACACCTAGTCCTTAAATTTTTTGGACTTTGTCTAAGATTGCCTCTATAATTAGTTATCCATGGAGATCCAAGAGAACTTCCGCAGCCTAGAATTGTAAATTTACTTTTCAATTTAATTTACCAAATAAATTAAAAAAATTGTTTGTTGTAATTTTTGAAAATTCATCAAATGATAAATTTTTGATTTTAGATAAAAACTTTACTGTATGTATTATATAACTGGGTTCATTTGGTTTACCTCTTAATGGCACAGGAGCAAGATATGGAGCATCAGTTTCAACTAATATTTTTTCGTTTGGTATATCTCTGAAAATATTGGCTAAATCCTGAGATTTTTTGAATGTTACTACTCCACTAGCAGAAATATAAGCACCTAGATCTAATAATTTAAAAGCGAATTCTCGTGATCCGGTAAAACAATGAATAAGGATCTTAGTTTCTTTTTTTTTCGAATGTTTTTCTAATATTTGTAAAGTTTCTTTTTCTGCAGATCTTGTGTGGACTATTAGTGGCAGATTTTTTTCTTGTGCGGCTGATATGTGTTCCTCAAAGGAATAGATTTGATCTTT
Organism: uncultured Pelagibacteraceae bacterium; assembly: GCA_902624495.1. Lineage (GTDB taxonomy): Bacteria > Pseudomonadota > Alphaproteobacteria > Pelagibacterales > Pelagibacteraceae > Pelagilacustribacter. The sequence continues at coordinate 111,200 of CACNYH010000001.1, forward strand.
TTTTTCAGAATGATTGTAATAAAAGTCCAATCCTGTTTCACCAATACCAATAATTTTTTTATTTTGATTGACTTTATTAATTATATCATCACTTTGAATATGTTGATGTGACTTAGCTTCATGAGGATGAATTCCATAAGTACCGTAAACACTTTCATAACTATTTACTATTTTAATTATTTGTTCAAAACTTTTATCTTCTGTCGATATGGTAAGCATGTATTTAATGCCATCTTTATTCGCTCTATTTATTGTTTCATTTAAAGCATTTGACATCGGTTCGTAAGTCAGGTGGCAATGTGAATCAATTATCATTTTCAATCTTTTTAAACAAAATATCTAAATTTTTTAATTCCAAATTATAGTTAAAAATGTCGTCTTTTTTAATATTACCAATTGAAATATCCTTATCAGATAAATTAATAGTATTTAAAACTTTTTTCGTAGAAATGGGTATAATTGGATTTAAAAGAATAGAAATATTTTTTATTTGTTCCAAAATTGTATAAAGAATTGTATGCATTCTTTCGGGATCTTTTGTTTTTAAAGACCATGGCTCTGAGTCATTAAAATATTTGTTTGCATCGAATGAAAAATTTATTACCATTTTAATATATTCATTCAAATTTTGGTTATTTATAAAACTAATTAATTTAGGAATGTTATTTTTTATATTTTCGATTAATCTTATATCATTTTCTTTTAATTTATTTTTTTTAGGTATTTTATTTCCACAATTTTTTTTTATAAATGAAAAAACTCTTTGGCAGAGATTACCGTAGTTATTAGCTAAATCATTGTTTATACAATTTTTAAGATTTTCCATCGAAATACTTCCATCATTTCCTAAAGAGACTTCTTTTATTAAATAATATCTTAGTTGATCAATTCCATAATCTTTGATTACTTCAATTGGATCTAAAATATTACCGAGAGATTTTGACATTTTCTTATCATCTGAAAGAATCCAACCATGTCCGAATACTCTTTTAGGTAATGGTAAATTTGCTGCAATCAAAAAAGCTGGCCAGTATATCGCATGAAATCTCAAAATATCTTTTCCAATAATATGAACATCTGCTGGCCAAAAAGCTTTATATTTTTTATCTTCGATATTAGGAAAATTTAGTGCGCTTAAGTAATTTGTTAATGCGTCTAACCATACATAAATAACATGCTTGTTATTTTGTGGAACTGGAATTCCCCAAGTAAACGATGTTCGGCTGATGGATAAATCTTTAAGACCTTTTTCTACAAAACTAATTACTTCATTTTTTCTTGATTGCGGTAATATAAAATTCTCATTTTTTTTATAGTGATCTAGTAACTTTTTTTGAAATGCGGATAATTTAAAAAAATAAGACTCCTCCTCAACCCACTCTACTTCTGAGCCAGAGGCTTTTGATAATTTCCTACCATCTTTTTCCTCAATTTCATCTTTATCATAATAAGCTTCGTCTGATACAGAATACCATCCACTATATTTATCTAAATAAATATCTCCTGACTTTATCAATCTATTCCATATTTCATTGACTGAATTTAAATGTCTTGTTTCAGTGGTTCTAATAAAATCATCATTAGTTAAATTTAATATTTTTGTTAAAGATCGGAAAGTTTGGGATATTTCATCGCAGAAAACTTTGGGATCTTTTTTCATTTTTTCAGCTTCTTTTTGAATTTTTTGACCATGTTCATCAGTACCAGTTAAAAATAATACATCATAACCTTCGATTCTTTTGAATCTTGCAAATATGTCAGCAACTATACTAGAATAGGCGTGTCCCATGTGAGGTTTGCCTGACGGGTAATAGATTGGTGTTGTGATATAAAAATTTTTATTCATCAAAATAATTTTCTTCCAGATTACTTAATAAAGTATTTTGATTTAAATTATACAGAAAAAAATCATTAATATTCTTTAAAATCATTAATTTTTTTTCTATGAGTTTTTTGTTGTTAAACATTCCTTGTGATTTTAATTTTTGAAAATTATATTCAACAAAAAATAAAAGCATATCTTTATAGAAAATATTTTTTTCTTTTTTATAAATTCTTAATATATTACTAAGATTTGTTAAAAATTTTTCATTAATATCTAAACTACTATTATTAAATATGTAATTGAACTTTAAAAAATTTCCTGGTGTGCTAGACACTAGATTTTCATCAAAAATTCTATCTTGATTAAAATATTTTAAAAGAGATGTAGAAATACGAAGTCTGTCCTTATTATTTGTCATTATTTTTATCTCAATTGATCTAGATTTAATTGTATTTAGTAATTTATTTGATTTGTTATTTATCAAAATAAAATAATTATTTTTTCCAGGATCTTCAATAATCTTTAAAAGTGCATTTAAGCTATTTATGTTAAAACTATCGATATCATCTAAAATAATAAATCTTTTGTCTTTCTTAATTGGAGATTTATTCAGATCATTAATTATTTTTCTAATATCATCGACTCTCACATTTCTATAATCTGAACCATTCAAATATAAAATATTTGGAAATAAGTTTTCTATAAATTGATTTAAAAATACACTTTCATTTGAAAATGTATTTTCATTTTCATTGTAAGTTTTTTTATCAAAGTAATAGTGCATTAAATGACTAATCATTGTTGATTTACCTACGCCCCTATTACCTGTCAACATAAGAGTTTTTGGAAATTTATCTGAGGAAATCATCTTTTTTAAAAAATTAAACTCATTTTCAAGACCGAAAAGCCTTGTAGTTTTTTTTGGATTAAAATTTAATGAGAGCATTATTTAATTTTTAAATATCTTGCAGTTATATCAAATATTTTTTTTTCTAGATGACTGTTATTTTTTGAAGAGTCTAAAATAAAATAATTCTTTTTGTTTTTTGCAATCTTTATAAATGATTTTTGTGCCTTATCATAAAAGGATTGTGAAAAATTATCATATCTATTTCTCACTTTTCTTTTTGATAATCTTTTACTTGAAGATTTTGAAGAAACTTTAAGAACAAATGTTAAATTAGGTTTTAATCCATTTAATATATATTTGTGAATATTCTTAATAAATTTGATACTAACTTTTTTTCCATACACCTGATAAGCTATAGTGGAGTCAATAAACCTGTCACAAATAACTACTCTTTTTTGTTTTAGAGCTGGCTTAATTTTTGTTTTTACATGTTCGTTTCTAGCAGCTAAGTATAATAGTGTATCCGTATATTTATCAAATTTTTCTAAATTTGACTTGTTAAAATAGTCTTTTAAAATTAAATTTCTAATTAATTCTGCGCTTTTAGTTCCGCCAGGCTCTCTCGTTATTAAAGCTTTTACTTTTTTTTTCTTTAAATTGTTAAATAGTTTTTTCGATTGATAAGACTTACCACAGCCCTCTACACCCTCAAAAACTATAAAAAAAGGTTTTTTTTTATACATCACCCCAAATCAAATAATTGATAGAAGTAACTAAGCTTTTAAAAAAATTTACCTTTTTTAAATCTTCTTGTGCATATAAAGGTAATGTTTTAATCAGTTGATCTTTGTTTTTTACAATAATATCTGCAATTTTCTCCCCTTTTGATATTGGTGCTTTTATAGGCCCCTCATATTTTAAAGATATGTTTAAATGTCTAATATCTTTTTTATTAATTGTTAAATAAAAGTTTTCTTTTGGCGCCACTTTAATTTTATTTGATTTTCCGAGCCACGTATCCAATTCAAAAAAAGTGTTGTCTTTTTTTGAAATTTCAAAAGTATTAGTATTTCGAAAACCCCAATTTAATAATTTTAAAGATTCGGAGCTCCGTAAATTTTTGTTTTGAAACCCAGATGCAACAGCTATAATTCTTCTGTCATTCTTTAACATTGTGCTTGCCAATGAGTATTTTTCAACGGCTAGATAACCAGTTTTGATACCATCTACACCAACATTTTTATAAAGAAGTGGATTCCTATTCCCTTGTTTAATTGGATCACCCCCGGTTCTATCCCAAGTGAAAGTTTTTTCTTTAAATAGCTCATAATAAACTGGGTAATTTTTAATTAAATATTTAGACATAATTGCAATATCTCTTACTGTTGAAACATTTTCAGGATCATTTATTCCGGAAGAATTAGTAAAATTAGTAGAAGTCATACCTATTTCAATTGCTTTTTCGTTCATCATTTCAGCAAAATTTTCTTCTGAACCTGCAATACCCTCAGCTAGTGCAATACAAGCATCGTTTCCTGATGCAATTATGATTCCTTTTAATAAATTTTCTACTGAAACCTGATCATTAATCATTATAAACATAGATGAATATCCAGCTTGAGAAAGTCGCCATGCATTTTCAGAAATTGTAAATTTATCATCTAGGGAAAGTTGATTTTTTTTTAACAAATCAAAAGCAATTATTGCCGTCATAATTTTTGTCATTGATGCGGGATAGATTTGAGAGTCAGGGTCGAGTTCATATAAAATTTCTTCAGAATGATAATCCATAAGAATTCCAGTCCTTGCATCTACATTTGGATTAGCAAATACGCTAAAGTTTTTAAAAAAGATTAAGCAAATTATAATTATAAATCTATTCATTAATAAATATATCCATTTCTTCAAAACCAATATTTTTAAGTTTAATGTAATCATTTTTTAATAAATTAACAGACTTATAAGGTCCCGATATAACCTCAATTTCCTTAGATCTTTTCTTTTTTATTTTTAATTTTTTTTTATCAAAATCAGTGATCTCTTTTATGATTCTTTCTTTTAAAAAAATAGCTGAGTCTTCAGAATAGAAAGACCCTATTAAGATATGAATTTTAGCGGTAAGTTCCTCTTTCTTTTTAAGAGATTTCTTCTTTGAAATATTATCAATTTTTACCGACGTAACTGGAGCATTTGCAGGAATTTTCTTTTCCTCTTGAAATATCTTTGCTTTTTTTGCAACAAAAGATTTGTTTTTCCTAATTTCTAAAACTTCGATTAGAGGAATTCCTCTATCAATATTTAATTTATTAGCCACGGCATCTGAAATAACAATTTTATAAAATTCTGGATATTTAATTTTTTTGGTGTTTTTTAATACAATTGTATCTTTTGTTTTTGGATTAATGAGTTTTATTGTAGCTCCATATTTTAATTGTGAGTGAGAAATTTCTAATAAGTCATTGTTCATTTTACCTTTAATAATATTTTTGTCTCTATCTGCTTGGTTAAAAATATAGGCAAAACCTTTAGCATTGTAAGGTTTCCGATTATCTATTTTAGTGTAGTTTGTTGTACAAGAAGTAAACAAATAAATTAAAATTATTAAATTAAATTTCATCTTTAAATCCATCTTTAAGAGTACAAACAGCTAAAGCGAATCTTAACGATCTATTCCACTGTAAAATTTTCTCATAATTATCAAAAACTATATATGCAGGTGATAAAGTTTTAGCACCTGGAATTATATCTTTATCAGGAATAATAATCGAAGCTGGTAAATTCCCATTTAAATTAAGATTTTCATAATTTTTTATATATTTTTTAAAAAAAATCGCTTTTTTTTTATTTTTAATATTTCTAGCAGATGAATTTAAATATCTTAAAGGAGTATTTTCTTTCAAATCAATCTTAAAATAACAGGGTTGGTTTTTTTTCCAACCTATTTTACTTAAATAATTAGCTGCTGAAGCAAAAGAGTCCTCAGTTTTTTTAAGTTCTATTACTTTGTTGTCATTATAATCAATAGCATAATCTTTTATAGTTCGTGGCATGAATTGAAAATTACCAAAAGCACCTGCCCATGATCCGTAAAGTATATTTTTATCAATTATTTTTTTATCTACTAGTTTTAATAAAATGATTAATTCCTTAGAAAAAAATTCACTTCTCCTCTTATCAAAACTTAAAGTAGCTAAAGATGAAACTATATCCATTTTACCTAAATATTTGCCAAAATTAGTTTCTATTCCCATTAAAGCTAATAATAATTCTTTTTCGACTCCAAATTCTTTTTCAACTTTATCGATTGTATTTTTTTCTTTCTTATAAATTTTTAAACCTGAATTAATTTTTTTTTTTGATGATCTTTTGTTAATATAAGTAAAGGTATCTTCATAGAATTCAGGTTGAAATCTATCATACTCTATCACTTTAGATAAAAATTTCGCCTCAGACATTATCTCTTCAACAATTTCCTTTGATATACCTGATTGAATAGCTCTTTTTTTAAAAGAATTTTTCCATACTGCAAAATCATTATTTACTGCAAAAGAATTTGAGACAATTAAAATGCTGAAAGATAAGATTAATCCTAATATTTTTGTCATTTTTCTAAATATCATAATTAATATTCATTAACTAGCATTACTAGTGACTCTTAAGGATTGTTATTTTATAGCATTGGTAGTAATAAATAATGCTTATTTGACTTTCGGAGAGGTGGCTGAGCGGTTGAAAGCACTGGTCTTGAAAACCAGCAACGGGGCAACTCGTTCGTGGGTTCGAATCCCACCCTCTCCGCCATTAGATTTTAAATTTTTTGAAAATTTTTGAAATCGGATTTTTATCAATACTTTTATCAACAGATCCATAATTGTAATAATTCAGAATAATTTCGTCCTCAAATTTCAAAAAATTTTCCAATTCCTGAAGCTCATTGAAATTAAAATCATCCATATGTCGATTTACAAAAGTTTTTAAAAGAATATCCATTTCTTTAGTACCCCTGTAAGAAGCTCTGTATAAAAGTTTTTTCTTAAAAGTTTCTAATTTTTCTGACATTAAAAATATATTATACAGTATTTAATGAATTTATTAAAAAAAGACTTCATTTTTCAGGATGTCAACAAATTAGATGGAGTTGGTCAAAAACTCTCTAAATACCTGAAAAAAAGAAAGATTGAGAAAATTAAAGATATTATATTAAATCTTCCATATTCAGAGACAGATAGGTCTAAAATAAATAAAATTAATGGGCTTGAAATAGGAAAAATTAATACAATAAAAGCAAAAGTTAAAAAACTTAATTTTCCAAGAATTAGAAATATTCCAAACAAGATCAATTGTGAGGATGAAACAGGTAAAATAGATATTGTTTATTTCAATAGTCGAGAAAGTTATTTAAGAAAAATTTTTCCAATAAATGAGTGGGTAATAATCAGCGGTAAAGTCAATTATTTTAGAGATAGGTATCAAATTACTAATCCTGATTACGTTACTAATTTAAGCAATCAAGAATATGTATTACAAAATATACCTAAATATAATTTGACTAAGGGCATTAATGAAAAAAAATATAGAGCGATCAGCGAACAAGTCACTAAAAAACTTCCGCTAATCAATGATTGGTTAACTAAAGAGTTTATTAAATCAAACAACCTTTTAAGTTGGAATGAATGTTTTGAAAAATTGCATAATACCGATGAAAGCAAAGATATTAAATCTAAAAGCTTTCGAAGATTGGTTTTTGATGAAATATGTGCAAATTTTCTTACATTATCTAAATATAGAAAGCGTATTAAAAAAAAGAAAATTTCAAAATCATTTACACAAAAAATATCTAAAAGAATTATATCAGATCTTCCATTTAACCTTACTCAAAGTCAAAAAATCGTTTTAAAAGAAATAAATTCAAATTTGAAAAAAAATGAAAGAATGTTTAGAATTATTCAAGGGGATGTGGGTTCTGGCAAAACGATTGTATCGCTTTTATCTATTGCGAATGTAATTGAAGCTAAATATCAATGTGCATTAATGGGGCCAACAGAGATTTTAGCTCAACAACATTATAATCTTGCTTTGAAAATTTTTAAGGGTACCAATTTTAAAATTGAATTTTTATCAGGAAAAACTGACTTAAGTAAAAGAAAAATTGTATTAGATAGACTTAAAAATGGAGATATCGATCTAATAGTTGGAACGCATGCCCTTTTTCAAAAAAAAATATTATTCAAAAGACTTGGTTTTGTTGTAATTGATGAGCAACATAAGTTTGGTGTTAAACAAAGATCTGAGTTAGCTAGAAAAGGTGGAGATAATTGTGATGTATTATTAATGTCTGCTACACCGATACCAAGAACTATGATGATGTCTCTTTACGGTGACATGGATATATCCAAAATAACTGAAAAGCCTCTATCCAGAAAAAAAATCTTAACTTTAAGTAAACCAGAAAAAAAAATTGATGAGCTTTGGATATATTTAGAAAAGCAAATCAATATAAGAAATCAAATATTTTGGGTCTGCCCTCTTATAGAGGAGTCAAAAATATTAGATTTTTCGTCAGCGAAAAAAAAATTTGATTTAATAAATAAAAAATTTCCTAACAAAGTGGGCCTAATTCATGGATCTTTATCTAAGGACGAAAAAGATGATGTTCTTAAGAAATTTCTTAATAATAAAATATCTATTTTGGTTTCAACAACTGTTATCGAAGTTGGAATTGATTTTCCTAATGCTAACTTAATAATTATTGAAAATGCCAATAAATTTGGTCTAGCTCAATTACATCAATTAAGAGGAAGAGTAGGAAGAGGGAGTAAAGAAAGCACTTGTATTCTTTTGTTTAAAGAGGGATTAAGTAAAAACTCAATACAAAGAATTAAGATACTTAAAAAATCTGACGATGGATTTTATATAGCTGAAGAAGATTTAAAACTGAGAGGTTTTGGAGATTTACTAGGTTATCAACAAAGTGGTATTAAAACTTTCAGATTTGCAGATCCATTATTACACCAAGACTTGTTCAAGCTTGCTGAACGTTTTATTTTAAATCAAAATGAAAAAATTAATGAAAAAAAATACGATTTTTTACTTAAACTATTTGATAAGGCTGAAATAATTAATGTTAATGATTTTTAGTTTATATTAGTTGTTCCGGCTGAAACAATAAATTTTGAAGCTTGTTCAAAAGTTACGTCTAAATAAATTAAATCTTTTTTAGGTATCATTAACAAAAAACCACTTGTTGGGTTAGGTGTTGTAGGAACAAATACGTTTACAAGTTCCTCTTTTATTTTTTCTTTAATAATTCCTGTATTCTCTTTCGTTGCAAAACCAACAGCCCATACTCCTTTTCTAGGATATTCTAAAAGAACAACACTTTTTTGTTTATTATCAGTTTTTGTAAAACTTTCAGTCATCTGTCCTATTGCAGAATAAATTGTTCTTAAAATAGGAATTTTTTTCAAAATCCTATTGAATAATTCAAAAAATTTTTTTCCTAAAAAGGAAAGAGATAGCCAGCCAATTAATGTAATAAAAAATAAAGCAATTAAAATTTCTACTCCAGGTATATTAAAAGGAAGATAATTATTTGGATTTAATTCTTTGGGGATTATATTTCCAGTAACTCTTATGAAAAATATAGTGAGATATAAGGTAATTCCAATTGGTATTAATACAACGATACCAGCTATAAAATTATTTCTTATTTTAGCAAAAATAGACTTTTTTATATTTTTATCACTCATAATTTAGGAATAGCTAGAATAAATTATAAATATTATTATTAATATAAAAATTGCAATTAATAATTTATTATTTAAAATCATGAATATTGAAAATGTATAACATAAATAGAAGAAAATTTCTTGGTTTAATTAGTTGTAGCTGTTGCTCATTGATATTGCCCTCATGTTCGACAGTTCCAATTACTGAAAGAAAACAATTAACCATATATCCTGAGTCAAAAATTAACCAGCAGGCAGCGGCCGCTTATGAAAATTTTAGAAGTAAAACTAAACTCATTACAAGTGGTTCGGAATTGAAACAAGTTAGAGAAATCGGTAAAAAAATGGAAGGTGCGGTAAGTGCGTTTTTTTCTAAAAAAGGAGATGATGACCCTACTAAAAATTTTGGATGGGATTATATTCTAGTCGATAATGATAAAGTAGTAAACGCTTGGTGCATGCCAGGTGGAAAAATTGCAGTTTATACTGGATTACTTAAAATTACTAAAAATATAGATGCATTATCCATAGTTATGGGACATGAAATAGCACATGCTGTTGCTAAACATTCCGTTGAAAGAGCAAGTCAACAAATGACTCTTGGAGTTGCAACAATGGTGGGTGATATTTTTACTGGAGGCGCAATTAGTAATGCTCGTAATCAAGTTGGGCAAGCAACTGGAATGGATATCTATAGAATAGGAATAATGAATCCGTTTGGAAGAAAACAAGAAAGTGAAGCTGATTATTTAGGTTTAATTTTTTCTTCATTATCTGGATACGATATTAGAGAGTCTGTAAGACTATGGGAGAGAATGGCAAAAAAAAATAAAGGTAAAGAACCTCCTGCATTTTTAAGCACGCACCCTAGTAGTTCAAAAAGGATTGAAAATTTAAAGGGCTGGATAAATGAAGTGATAGTTGATTATCCACCAATGAAACTTTAAATTATTGGTGAGCCCTGATGGACTCGAACCATCGACACCCTCCTTAAAAGGGAGGTGCTCTACCAACTGAGCTAAGGGCCCTTAAAGCAGTTCTTTTATATACTAATTAACCAAAATTCAATATTTAATCAAAAAAATTTATATATTCTCTATAAAATATATCAAAAGTCTTGTTTTTAATATTCTTTCTTATTTCTCGCATAAATTGTTGGTAAAAATATATATTGTGTAGTGAAATCAACATTGATGCTAACATTTCTTCAGATTTGATCAAATGATGTAAATAACTTTTAGAATAATTTTTTAGACCTTTAATGTCGCAGTTTGAGTCTAGAGGTGAAGCGTCACTTTTAAATTTTGAATTTTTTAGGTTTAATTTTCCTTCCCATGAATAAGCAAGGCCGGTTCTTCCTGATCTAGTTGGTAAAACGCAATCAAACATATCGATACCTTCTTTGACTGCGCCTAAGATATCTGAAGGAGTTCCTACACCCATTAAATATCTTGGTTTATCTTTAGGTAAAAACTCTACTGTTTCGTTTAAAATTTTAAACATATCTAATTGTTTTTCACCTACTGCGAGACCTCCCATTGCATAACCATCAAATCCTATCTCAATAAGCCTATTAATACTTTCTATTCTCAAATCTTTATAAAGGCCTCCCTGAGCTATTCCAAATAAACCTTTAGCTTTATTATTGCCAAATTCAGTTTTACTTCTCTTAGCCCATTCATTAGAGGTCTGTATTGCATTTGAAAGGATATTTTTATCCTTTGTTAATTTTGGGCATTCGTCTAGTACCATTATAATATCTGAATTAATAGCTTTTTGAACTTGAATACTCTTTTCTGGACTTAAGATTATTTTTTTTCCATCTAAATGGGACTTAAAAATAGCACCTAATTTTTTATCAATTTTATTAAATTTAGATAATGACATTATTTGATAACCTCCAGAATCTGTTAGAATCGGCCTATCCCAATTAATAAACTTATGAAGACCATTAAATTTTTTTAATAAATCTATTCCAGGTCTAAGTAATAAGTGGTAAGTGTTTCCAAGAATTATTTGCGCACCAGTTTTTTCAATGTCATCCAAAAAAACACCTTTTACAGTTCCTTGTGTACCAACTGGCATAAATGCTGGTGTATCTATTTCACCTCTGACAGTTTTAATTCTACCTACTCTTGCTCTATCATTTTGAGTTAATAACTCAAACGAGAATTCAGTTTTTAACATTTATTTATATTTATTTAGCTTTTATAGAGATTATTTTGTCAGGATTTGAAACTGCTCCAGAATTAGGATCACCTTTTTTAATTTTATCTATAAATTCCATTCCTTTTATAACTTTTCCAAATGCAGAATATTGACGATCTAGATGTGGCGCTGACTCAAAACATATGAAAAATTGGCTGTTAGCGCTATTAGGATCTGCCGATCTAGCAGCAGATAAAACTCCTCTGGTGTGGGCAATATCTGTGAACTCGGCTTTTAAATCTGGTAAATCCGATCCACCAGTGCCTGCTAGTGACAGATTAAATTCAGGACTGTTAGTATTGCCAAATTTTACATCGCCTGTTTGGGCCATGAAACCATCTATGACCCGGTGAAACACTACACCATTATATTTTCCCTCTTCAGCTAACTTTTTAAATCTTTCAACGTGATTAGGTGCCTTTTCAGGATAAAGTTCAATTTCTACCTCACCGTAACTCAATTTTAATATCATAATATTTTGCGCCATAGACTTTGTTGTTACTAAACTAAAAAGAACTATAAATAAATAAATAAATTTTTTCATTAATAATTATTTTTTAACATCTTTACAGCATATTTTGTAACAAATCTGTCAATGTTTCCTCCTAAATTTGCTATTTCCTTTACAAATTTTGATGAAATAATTTGATTTTCTACATCGGACATTAAAAACATAGTTTCAATTTTTGAATTTAGCTTTTTATTCATGCCTGCTAACTGAAATTCATATTCGAAGTCTGATACTGCACGTAAACCTCTTACTATTGCCGATGCTTTATATTTTTTACAAAGCTCAATAGTAAGATTATTAAACGAAACAACTTTTATTTTTTTTTTTGAAAATTTCAAATCTTTAAATAAGGAGTTGTTAATTATATCGATTCTTTGGTCAACAGAAAAATAATAGTCTTTGTCATTATTTTCAGAAGTTGCAACTATGAGTTTATCAAATATATTTAAAGATTTTTTAATTACATCAATGTGCCCAAAAGTAATTGGATCAAATGTTCCTGGGTAAATTGCAATTTTCATGATTATTGAATATTGTCCTCAATCTTTATGACAGAAACTAATTTTTCAGCTCCAGTTAATTTTTTAATTCTAACTCCCTGAGTATTTCTTCCCGCTATTCTAATTTCTTTAACTGCACATCTCATTATGCTTCCTTTATCAGTGGACAAAAGTATTTCATCTGTTTCTTCCACAACCAATGTAGATGCAATATTTCCATTTCTTGGAGAGTTAATTATTCCAATTATCCCTTTTCCTCCTCGATTTGTCACTCTATAATCTGTATAAGATGTCCTTTTTCCAAAACCATTTTCTGATACAGATAAGATAAATCTATTAACTGCATTTTTAATCTTTTTTTCTTTGCTTATAATCTTATTATCAATTTGAGTATTATCTAGTATTGATAGAGAAATTACTTTATCACCATCCTTAAGTTGTATGCCTTTAATGCCTTTCGAAGATCGACCTTTAAAAAGTCTCAGTTTTTTTGATTTAAATCTTATACATTTTCCTAACTTAGAGCTGAGTAAAATATCTTGATCCTCTTTACAAATTTTTACTCCAATTATTTTATCATCTTGATCCAGTTTCATGGCAATTTTTCCACTATTGTTAATATTAACAAAATCTTCCAGAGTATTTTTTCTAATGTTTCCTTTAGCTGTTGCGAAAATGACCATTAGATTTTTCCACTCCGACTCATCCTCTGGTAACGGCATTATTGAACTTATAGAATGGTGACTTTTAAGGGGTAAAATATTAAATATTGATTTACCTTTAGATGCGGCGGTTCCTTCAGGAATTTTATGTGCCTTTATTTTGTAAACTAGCCCTTGGGTAGAAAAAAATAAAACTGGGGTATGCGTATTAGCTGTAAAAATTTGAACCACAAAATCATCCTCTCTTGTTGAAATACCAGCTTTTCCTTTTCCGCCTCTTTTTTGTGATTTTAAAGAGCTTAGTGGCCCTCTTTTTATATAACCCTGGTTAGTAATATTTATTACAACTGACTCTTTCTGAATTGTTTCTTCAATATTATAATTTAATACGGCGTCTATAATTTTTGTTTTACGAGGTGTAGAAAATTTATCTTTAATCTTTTCTAATTCATCTATTATAAGCTTATAAAGAATTTTTTTAGAGCTGATGATTTTATTAAACTCAATAATTAATTTAGATAATTTTTTTATTTCTTCCTCTAACTCACCTATTCCGTAAGCTGTTAATTTCTGAAGTTTCAGTTCAAGAATAGCATTAACTTGATTTTTTGAAAGTTGATAACTAGAAGTGTTTTTTTTCTTCTCTATTAAATTCACTAGATTGGTGCTTTTTTTTATTTTCCATTTTTTTGATAAAAGATTTTTTTTAGCACTCTCAGTATCTTTGGAGCTCTTAATTATTTTAATAACTTCATCTATATTTTCTACTGCAGCAGCTATACCAATTAAAATATGTGCTCTTTCTTCTGCTTTTTTTAAATCAAATTTAACTCTAGCAATAACAGTTTTCTCTCTAAAAGATAAAAACTCTGAAATGAATTCTTTTAAATTTAGAATTTTTGGTTTGTTGTTTACAATTGCTAATGTATTAAAACCGAATGAACTTTCAATACTAGTAAGTTTGTACAATTGTCGCCTAATTGTTTCAGGTTCAACTGCTTTTCTTAATTCAATAACTACTCTAATTCCTTCTCTGTTTGACTCGTCTCTTATATCTCTTATACCTTCAATTTTTTTATCTCTAACTAATTGAGCAATTTTTTCAATTAGAATTGATTTATTTACTTGATATGGAATTGACTTAATAATTAATGTTTCTCGACCACCTTTTTTTTCTTCTAAATCAATTTCACCTCTAATTTTAAAAGAACCTCTTCCTTTATTGTATCCTTGTTTAATAATATCTTTACCAATAATAATTCCGCCAGTAGGAAAATCTGGTCCAGGAACATATTTCATCAATTGACTAATTGTTATGTCCTTATTGTTTATGTAGGCTACTGTAGCATTAATTATTTCGCCTAGATTATGTGGGGGAATACTTGTAGCCATTCCAACTGCTATTCCTCCAGCTCCATTAACTAAGATATTTGGATACTGTGACGGTAAAACTTCAGGTTCTTTCTCTGTTTCATCGTAATTGCTTCTAAATGCAACTGTATTTTTTTCTAAATCCTCTGTTAAATATTGAGAAATCTTACCTAACTTTGTTTCTGTATATCTCATTGCAGCTGGTGGATCTCCATCTATTGAACCAAAATTTCCTTGGCCAGCTATTAACGGAACGCTCATAGAAAATTCTTGAACTAATCTTACTAGTGCATCATAAACTGATTGATCTCCATGAGGGTGATATTTACCAATTACATCACCAACTATTCTAGCAGATTTTCTAAAAGGCTTCGACCAGTCATATCCACCCTTGTACATTGCATAAATTATTCTTCTATGAACTGGTTTTAATCCATCTCTCACATCTGGTAATGCTCTGCTTACAATTACGCTCATAGCGTAAGATAAGTAGGATGAGCTCATTTCATCCTGAACAAAAATAGGTTTAAATGATTTATTATTCTCTAGAATGTTTTTTTCCATGTATGTTAAAAGGGAATTTCATCATCAAGATCCGAGTTATCTTGATTTATATTATCGTTAGGTAATGTGCTTTTATTTTCAGAGACTAAATTAGAATTATTTCCACTATTTCTACTATCTAACATTGTCAAACTTGAATTATAACCTTGTAAAACTATCTCCGTTGAATACTTATCTTGACCAGTTGACTCATCTTTCCATTTTCTAGTAGACAATTGTCCTTCTATATAGACATTAGCTCCTTTTTTAACATACTGCTGAACAACGTTGACTAAACCCTCATTAAAAATTACTACTCTATGCCATTCCGTTTTTTCTTTTCGCTCACCGCTAGATTTATCTTTCCAAGACTGGCTGGTAGCAATGCTTAATCTAGCAACACTTTTGCCATTTACCATTTGTTTAATTTCTGGGTCTGCGCCTAAACGACCTATTAATTGTACTTTATTTAAACTTCCAGCCATAATATTTTGAATAAATCAGATTTTTATCTTGTTAAAAGTCTTTATTTTATATCATATTTGATTGTTAAATATAAGCTGATAATTATTTGAGAGAAAAAAAATGTTGAAAAAAATCGTTGTAAAAGGCGCTAAAGAACACAACTTAAAAAATGTTTCTCTAGAGATACCAAAAGAGAAACTTGTAGTCATAACTGGTTTATCAGGGTCAGGAAAATCATCTTTGGCATTTGACACTATTTATGCTGAAGGGCAAAGAAGATACGTTGAAAGTCTTTCCTCGTACGCTAGACAATTTTTAGATAAAATGAAAAAACCCAATGTGGATTTTATAGAGGGGCTAAGTCCTGCCATCTCTATTGAACAAAAAAATACTTCTAAGAATCCAAGATCAACAGTAGCAACTGTGACTGAGATTTATGATTATATGAGAGTTTTATTTGCTAGAGTTGGGGTGCCTTATTCACCATTCACAGGCAAACCGATTAAATCACAGCCGATCAGTGAAATGGTGGATAAAATAAATAAATTACCAAAAAATAACACCATTTATATATTAGCTCCGATAGTAAGAGGGCGAAAAGGTGAATATAAAAAAGAGATATCAAATTATAAAAAACGTGGCTTTTCAAAAATAAAAGTTGATGGAAAATATTTAAATATTGATGAATTTCCAGATCTAAACAAAAAAATCAAGCACGATATATCAATTATTGTAGATAGGATAATCTTGAATTCAAGCCTTGGTAATAGACTTGCTGATAGTGTTGAAACAGCTGTTAATTTATCTGACGGATTGCTAGTAGTTGAATACGAAAATGAAACTTTGCCTAAAAAACTGAGAAAAAAAGAGTCCATTACATTTTCATCAAAATTTTCATGTCCTGAAAGCGGTTTTACGATTGAGGAAATAGAACCCAGACTTTTTTCATTTAATTCACCCTATGGAGCTTGCGAAGAATGCGAGGGTATAGGTCATAATCTTAATGTTGATCCGAATCTTGTAGTTTCAGATCCAAAAAAAAGCCTTCAAGATGGTGCTATTGACCCATGGGCAAAATCCACGTCTTTATACTATGCGCAAACTTTAGCTTCAGTAGCAAAACACTTTAAAATTTCGATGTCAGAACCTTGGAAAAAGATTCCAAAAAAAATACAGGATGTAATCTTATATGGATCAGATGATGAAGAAATTAAGTTTGCTTATGATGATGGTTATGAATCTTATACAACTAAAAAAAGTTTTGAGGGTGTTATTAATAACTTAGAGAGACGTTATCTCGAAACAGATAGTGAGTGGAAAAGAGAGGAGATTTCACAATATCAAAGTGAGACTGATTGTGAAAAATGTAAAGGCATGAGATTAAAAGATGAGGCATTATGTGTTAAAATTAATAAACTTAATATTAGTGAAGTTACAGAAAAATCAATCGATGAAGCTCAGAAATGGTTTGCAAATTTGGAAAGTATTTTTAGTGAAAAAGAAAATAAAATTGCCCAACATATTTTAAAGGAAATTAATGAAAGGTTGAATTTCCTTCTCAATGTAGGCTTAAATTATTTAACACTTTCAAGGGAGTCAGGTACATTATCAGGAGGAGAAGCTCAAAGAATAAGGCTAGCTTCTCAAATTGGATCAGGTCTGACAGGAGTTCTTTATGTGTTAGATGAACCTTCAATTGGTTTACATCAAAGAGATAATAAAAAATTAATCACTGCACTAAAAAAATTAAGAGACTTAGGAAATACTGTTATCGTAGTTGAGCATGATATAGAAACAATGGAAAGCTCCGATCACATAATTGATATAGGGCCTGAAGCAGGTTTAAAAGGTGGTCAAATAGTAGCTGAGGGTGAAGTAAAAGAAATAATTAAAAATGAAAAGAGTATTACAGGAAACTATTTATCTGGAAAAAAATTCATTCCGATACCAAAAAAAAGAAGAACTGCTAAAAACGGGAGATTTATAGAAATTAGCGGAGCTAGTGGTAATAATTTAAAAAAAGTAAATTTAAAAATACCTGTCGGAACTTTTACTTGTGTCACTGGTGTTTCAGGTAGCGGAAAATCAACTCTGATATTACATACTCTTTATAATGCATTTAATTTAATGCTAAATAAAAATAAAAGCAGAAAAGTTCCTAAAGCATTCACTGGTTTCAAAGGAACTGAATTGATCGATAAGATAATTGATATAGATCAATCACCAATAGGGCGTACTCCAAGATCAAACCCAGCTACATACACTGGTGCATTCGGCCCAATAAGAGAATGGTTTGCAGGATTGCCAGAATCAAAAGCTAGAGGTTATAAAGTTGGTAGATATTCTTTCAATGTAAAAGGAGGTAGATGTGAGACTTGTGAAGGAGATGGTGTTTTAACTTATGAAATGCACTTTTTACCAGATGTTTTCATACCTTGTGATACTTGTAAGGGTGCAAGATATAATAGAGAAACTCTTGAAATTAGATTCAAAAACAAAAATATTGCAGATGTATTAGATATGACTGTCGATGAGGGTTGTGAATTTTTTGAAAATATTCAAAGTATAAGATCCAAACTGATTACCCTTAAACATGTAGGCTTGGGATACATGAAGATTGGTCAACAAGCAACAACTCTTTCAGGAGGTGAGGCACAACGAATTAAGTTAGCAAAAGAATTATCTAAGCGCCCGACAGGAAGAACTCTATATATATTAGACGAGCCAACAACTGGGTTACATTCTCATGATATTAAAAAATTACTAGAAATTTTACAAGCGTTCGCCAATACAGGAAATACAGTAGTTGTAATAGAACATAATTTAGATGTAATTAAAACAGCAGATCATATTATTGATATGGGACCTGAGGGTGGAATAAATGGAGGAAGAATCATAGCTGAGGGAAGCCCTGAAAAAGTATCAGCTGTAAAAGAGAGTTATACTGGTAAATTTATTAAAGAAATAATTGGAACAGGGTCAATGAAAAAGACAGCTTAAATCGATTTTATATGATATAAGAATTTATGACAACAGTATTACAATCTCTATCAAAAACTGTTCATTTGTCTTTAGGAGTTGCAATTTTGCTTCTACTTGGATTACATTTTTTTGGAGACGGATTTGCACTTGATAGATATTTTTTTAGTTGGTTGTTCAGATATCTACACGTATTGACCGGGATAATGTGGATTGGATTGCTGTGGTATTTTAATTTTGTACAAATTCCATCAATGCCAAATATTCCAGATGAGCAAAAACCTGCAATTGGAAAAGTTATAGCTCCAAAAGCATTATTTTGGTTCCGATGGGCAGCATTAGGCACAATCATTACGGGATTAATTGTTTCTTATCTTCAAGGTTATGCTCATCAAGCGATGACTTTGGGTATTGGAAGTGGTGATCCAAAAACGACTGCAATAGGAATTGGAATGTGGTTAGGAATTATTATGGCGTATAACGTATGGTTTGTTATATGGCCTAATCAAAAGAAAGCTTTAGGTATAGTCGAGTCTTCACCTGAAGATAAAGCAAAGTCTGCAAAAACAGCAATGCTATTTTCTAGAGCTAATACTCTCTTATCTTTTCCTATGTTGCTGTCTATGGTAGCAGCACAAAATCTTTACTAGTTTAAGGAACAATTTTTTCCTCTTCTTTCTCTAAAGTTTTATAACTTACTTTAAAAAATTTAAGTATTGGGGAAGCAACAAATATTGAGGAATAAGTTCCGATTATTACCCCTAATATCATAGCAAAAGAAAAACCTCTTAGGATTTCTCCTCCTAAGATGTATATTGAAAATAACGCCAGTAAAGTAGTTACAGAAGTTATAATCGTTCTAGCTAAGGTTTCATTAATTGATAAATTTGCAATGTCACTTATGCTTATTTTATTATATTTTAATAAATTTTCTCTAATTCGATCATAAATTACTACTGTATCATTCATAGAATAACCTACTATCGTGAGAACAGCAGCTATAATAGATAAATTTATTTCTAATGATAATAATGAGAAGATACCTAAGGTGATAGTAACGTCGTGGAAAAGAGCTATTATTGAACCAACACTGAACTGCCATTCAAATCTCACCCAAATGTAAAAAAGCATTGCCGCTAAAGCTAAAGTTATTGCAATAACTGATGATTGTAGTAATTCAGAGCTTACTTTTGGACCCACATTCTCTACTCTTCGAAAATCGACCTCAGTATTTAAGTAATCGCTTAAAGTCTTTTTAATTTCTGGAATGAGACTATTATTATTTGTATCTTTTTGCTCTACTTTTATTAAGTAATCGCCTTTTTTTCCAAATTTTTTTACATTAACATCTCCTAAATTCATAGTCCTTAAAGACTCTCTTATTAAGGATGTATCTATAGATGTTTCAGTTCTTAGTTCAATTAAAGTTCCACCCTTAAAATCAATCCCATAGTTTAAACCTTTGAAAAATATAAGAATTATACTTAAGACAAAAATTATTATAGAAATAAAATTTGCGTTTTTAAATTTTGAAACAAAGTTAATATTTTTAATCATTAAATTTTTATTTCTTTATTATTATTTCTTAAAACTATTATTGAAGTCAAATGTCTTGCTAAAAAGTAAGCAGTAAAAAGTGTAGTGATAATTCCTATCCCCAATGTAATAGCAAATCCTTTTACTGGGCCAGATCCAAAAGCAAATAATATAACAGCGGCAATTAAAGTGGTAATATTTGCATCTAATACAGTAATTTTTGCTTTTGAATATCCTGTGTCAAAAGCGTGAATGATTGATTTTTCGGTTTTTAATTCTTCTTTGATCCTTTCAAATATTAAAACATTGGCATCAACAGCCATGCCTACAGTTAAGATAATTCCCGCGATACCAGGTAAAGTTAGTGTTGCTTCTAAAATTGTTAATACACCTACTAACATTAACAAATTTGCAATCAGAGCTGTATTAGCAATTAATCCAAATATTTTATATTTATAAAACATAAATAAAATTACTAAAATAAATCCTACAATTAATGAAGTAATCCCTGATTTTATCGAGTCTTCTCCCAAATCTGGTCCAACGGTTCTTTCTTCAACTACGTCAAGTGGCGTTGGTAAAGCACCCGATCTCAGTAATAAAGATAAATCTGTAGCCTCTTGAAAAGAAAAATTTCCTGAAATTACACCGTTTCCAGAGGTAATTGGTTCATTTATGTTAGGTGCACTGATGACTTTTCCGTCTAAAACTATAGCTAATCTTTTTCCAACATTGTCTGTTGTTGCTCTACCAAACTTTTGAGCTCCTAGTCTATCTAAAGTAAATGAAACTGTTGGTTCATTTTGTTGATTTTGGATACTTGGCTGTGCATCAACTAAATTATCGCCGCTCATTACAATTCTTTTACTTATCTTTAATTTTTCACCAGTTTCAGAGATTAATTCATCGGTTCCAAATTCTGAATTATCGTTGACTAATCTGAAATTTAATTGAGCAGTTTTACCTAAAAGCTTTTTAACCCTCTCGGGATCCTTTAAGCCCGGTAATTCTACTAGTATTCTTTTTTCACCTCTCTGAAGAATAGTTGGTTCTTTTGTTCCTACATCATCAATTCTTCGTCTAACAATTTCAATTGATTGTTTTAATGCAGCATTGTTTATCGTTAATAATCCAAATTTTGAAAAATTTACTTCTATAAAATTATCATTTAATTTCCTAAAATCTAATTCATGAGACCTATAGTTATCAATGTATGGATTTACTAAATTATCTTTTTTTGAAAAAAAAACTAATTCAAATTTATCTAAATCATCAACTGTAAAATTTAATGATGAATTGTTTATTTTAAAATTATTGAATTTAATATTATTTTCTTTGAGTAATTTCTTTAAAGGTATTACTTTGGATTGAATTTTTTCTTCCACAAGTGAGTCAGAATTTATCTCTAATAAAAGATATGACCCTCCTTGTAAATCTAAACCAAGATTAACTTTCTTATCTAATATTGGATTATTTTTA
Organism: uncultured Pelagibacteraceae bacterium; assembly: GCA_902624495.1. Classification (GTDB taxonomy): domain Bacteria; phylum Pseudomonadota; class Alphaproteobacteria; order Pelagibacterales; family Pelagibacteraceae; genus Pelagilacustribacter. Next base: position 132,857 of record CACNYH010000001.1, read on the forward strand.
TTTTGAAAATTTAAAAAGGAAAATATAGAAACAATAAAAAATATAAAATAGATTATAATGATGTTTATTTTAGAAAAATTTAACACAAAAAAGAATTATTTTTTTACTTCTTCTTTTTTTAACAAACTTGTGATTGTTGATCGTATAATCTGAACTTTCGTACCCTCGCCTATTGTCACTTCAATTCTGTCGTCTTCCATAACACGATCGACAATACCAATAATACCGCCTGATGTTATTACCTCATCTCCTCTCTTTAAGGATTCAACCATTGCTTTATGATCTTTTACTCTCTTTTGCTGGGGTCTTATTAAAAAGAAGTAAAAAATTACAAATATTAAAATTAACGGTATAAACTGCGCTATTCCTTGTCCACTCATGCAGAAATGATTATAATAAATGCTTGAAATTAACAAGTTAAATTTTAATCAAATTTTATCCAAATTATTCATGTATTTTTTTAGTACATTTGGAATTGTAACAGAACCGTCTTCGTTTTGATTATTTTCTAGTAAAGCTATTACTAGTCTTCCAACAGCTAAACCGGAGCCATTTAAGGTACCTACAAATTCATTGCCTTTCTCTGTTTTATACTTAGCGCTCATCCGTCTAGCTTGAAACGAACCACATGACGAACAGCTTGAAATTTCTCTATATTTATTTTCAGATGGAATCCAAACTTCAATATCTAATGTTTTTTCAGCACTAAACCCCATATCACCAGTAGATAATAAAATGGTTTGGAATGGTATTGAGAGTTTTTTTAAAATACTTGTTGCACAATTTAACATCCTATCAAGTTCGGAATTACAATTTTTTGGTTCAACTATACTTACTAATTCAACTTTATAAAATTGATGCTGTCTAATCATGCCCTTTGTGTCTTTACCGTAGCTACCTGCCTCTTTACGAAAACAAGGAGTAGATGCTACAAATCTCTGGGGTAAATCTTCTTTTTTAATCAATGATTTTCGTATAAGATTTGTTAATGAAACTTCTGCTGTTGGAATTAAAAATTTTCTTTGTTCTGAGTTTTCAAACTTTATTTCAAATTGATCAGCTTCAAATTTTGGGATTTGTCCAGTTCCGAACATGACATCTTCGTTTACTATTAATGGTGGAGAAATTTCAGTATAGTCAAATTCAGTTGTGTGAACGTCCAACATAAAATTTATAAGTGCTCTTTCTAAAAGCGCGATTTTATCTCTTAGTATAACAAACCTTGAACCGGATAACTTTATGGAAGTATCAAAATCTATTTGTTTATTTTTTAAACCTAGCTCGATATGAGATTTAGGTTTAAAAGTAAATTTTTTTACACTACCATATTGTTCAATTAATTTATTTGTTTTTTCATCTTGACCAACTGGCACATCATCTAACGCTAAATTTGGTAGAAAATGTAATATTTTATTAAGCTTATTTTGAATAATAATTTGTTCACCGGATAACTTGGTGATCTCTTCTGATATTTTTTTAGATTTTTCAAAGTTTGACTTATCCTTGGATTTAGACAATATTTTTTTTTCTTGTTCAAGTTTTTCTTTTTGACTAATTAATTTTCTGTTATGCTTATCTAAATCTTCAAATTCTTTTTCATTAAAATCAAAATTTCTATTTGAAAGTTTTTTCTTAAAATCTTTAATATTTTCTCTTAATAATTTAATATTATGCATCTTCTAAATTTTCACTTATCTTTTTTTTCTCAATAAATTTCACGGTGAATATGGACACTTCATAAAGTAATAATAGAGGTATTGCTAGTCCAACTTGTGTAATAGGATCAGGAGGAGTTAAAATAGCGGCAAAAGCAAAAATGATGACAATTACATACCTTCTTCTTGATTTTAAATATTCAGAATTAACAATACCTACGCGCGCTAATAAATTTAATAAAATTGGTAGTTGAAAACTTATACCGAAAGCAAAAATTAATCTCATGATCAAGGAGAGATATTCATTTACTTTGGCCTCAAGTTGTATGGGTAATGTTGTATTTGAGCCCAAAGTTTCAAACGATAAAAAAAACTTTATTGCTAGTGGCATAACTAAATAATATACGAGGAGTCCACCTAATAAAAAAAGTACAGGGGTTGATATTAAATAAGGTAAAATTGCTTTTTTTTCATTTTTATAAAGCCCTGGAGCAATAAATTTATATACTTGAATTAATAATACTGGACTACCTAAAAAAATTGCAGAAAAAAAAGAAACTTTAATATAAGTGATAAATGTTTCGTGTAAAGCTGTAAAAATTAGACGTCTTGATGTTGTCCCATCTTTAACAGCGTTGGCATAAGGGTCTACTAAAAAATTATAAATTTCTTCTGCGAAAATATAAGAAATTATGAAAACTATAAAAATAAATATTAAAGAGTGTAAAAGTCTTGTTCGTAATTCAACAAAATGGCTAGTGAATGAATTATTTTCAGCCATTTTTTTCAGCGTTTTTTTGAGTTTTTTTTTCTATAGTTGAGATTTCATCCTCTAAATCAACATCTTTAGTGACTGAAGACACCTCTTTTTGAAAACTACTTAATGTATTTTTTGCTTTTCCTATATATGAACCAATTTTTTTTAACGCAATAGGAAATTCCTTAGGACCTAAAACTAAAATTGCAATAATTACTACTGATAAAATCTCTAACCATCCAATTTGAGGCATTTTGATTATTTATTTTCAGAGTCAGAATTGTCTGACTTAGAATTATCATCTTGATTATTTGTTGATGTGTCATCAGACATCCCTTTTTTAAAACTTTTAATACCTTTTGCAACATCACCCATCAAACTAGATATTTTTCCTCTACCAAAAAGTAGAACAACAAGCACTACTACTATTGCTATTTGCCAGAAACTAATTCCCATTATTTAAATTATATACAATAAAAAGGCTTAAATAAATATCTTTATTTTTCCTCTTCGGGAGCTTTTTTTATAGCTTCATCAATTTCCTCATAAATATTCTGTTTTTTAGATATTGACTGTTCTTTAAAGAATTTTCCTGTGCCAAAAATAGATTTATCTATACTAGATGTATCTATTAAACCGGCGGAACCGAGTTCATCTATAGTAGGTAAATCAGATAATTTTTGAATATTAAAATGATTTAAAAAATTTTCTGTTGTAGCATACTGAATTGGTTTTCCAGGAACGTCTTTGCGTCCAGCTGGTCTGACCCAGTCTAGTTCAAGCAAAATTTCAAGAGTATTAGAAGCAAAAGTTACTCCTCTAATTTCTTCAATTTCAGACCTTGTAACTGGTTGGTGGTAAACAATGATTGATAATGTTTCTATTGTAGCTTTTGATAATTTCTTTTGGGAAGATTTTTGCAATGACATGAGTTTTGATAAATCTTCAGCTGTTCTGAAAGACCACTTATTTTTTATACATACTAAATTAATACCTCTTTTTTTATATATTTTTTGAAGACTATCCAATATATTTTTTAAATTTATAGTTGTTTGTAATCGCTTTTCAATAGTTTCAAGATCAAGAGGTTCTGACGCTGCAAAAAGAATTGCTTCAACTTGTCTTTCAATCTTTGTAGGAGATGAAGGAAAATCAATTATATTATTTTTTTTTTTATTCTTCATTTATGTCTTTTTTATTAATAATTTATGAAATTGCTTATTTTGAGTAATCGAAATTATTCCTTCTTTTGTTAATTCAAGGCTAGCAGCAAATATTCCGGCAATTCCTGTTTTCTTCATTTTTTTTTCTAAGTAAAATTTTGGAATTAATTCAAAGATATTTTTCCATTCTGTAATTTTATCTAAATTATTTTTTATTTGTTTTATTCCCTCCTCAGAAGTAAAAACTGGGAGTTTGGGAATACTAATATTTTGAAAAGTTTTTTGCATTTGTATATTAGAGTAGGTTTTTAATAACTCATATAGAGAAACATCATAAATTGGTGTATTGATAGATCTTATCCCCCCTTTCATGCCCCTAGTAAAAATATGGATCCCTAATCTTTTTTTTTTTAACATTTGGTCTGATAATATACGAATAAGTTCCAATTTTTTTAATTGAAGTTTTAATTTTTCTGCTACCTCAAAAGCTTTAAAGTCATCATCTTCACTTTCAGGAAGTAATAATTTAGATTTCAGATACGCCAACCAAGTTGCCATTAATAAAAATTCGGAAGCAGTTTCTAAGTTTAAATCCTCATGCTTTTTAATAAACTCAAGAAATTGATCAGCTAATTTTGTAATAGAAATTTCAGCTAAATCTACTTTTTGAGTCTTTGCCAAGTCGAGAAGAACCTCTAAAGGACCGTTATAATTTGGTATATCAATTGAAATTTGATTTGTGTTTTTTGATTCCATTATTAATTTTACCTTAAAAATTTATAAAATTCTGAAGTTTTTTTATAGGTAAAATTATCGATATATGGCAAAGATTTAATCAATTTAAGGTTGTCACTAATATTTCCTGCGCAATATAATATAAGATTACATCCGGCATCCAAAGATTTTTTTGCATTAGTAATCAAATCATATTTCAAAGCCTTCATTGAAATATCATCTGAAATTAATATTCCTCTAAATTTTAATTTTTCTCTAATAATATTTTTAATTATTTTTTTTGAGTGCGTAACAGGATATTTTTTATCTAGTTTTGAGTAAAGAATGTGTGCAGTCATAGCAAACTTTGCTTTGGATTTTTTAAAAGGATAAAAATCTAATTCATTTAATTTTTTAAGACTAAATGAAATTCTAGGAAGTTTTTTATGACTATCTGATACTGATGCTCCATGTCCAGGAATATGTTTTATCACCCCAGAAATTTTATTAGAATGCAAGTGTTTAACCGCTAAAGTTCCAAGCTCTTTAACAATTTTTTTATCTTTTGAAAAACTTCGATTTCCAATAACCTTATTAGTATTATTTCTTAAAACATCAAGCACAGGAATTGTATTTATATTAATGCCAAGGATTTTCAGTGTCTTACTCAGTGAAAAAATATAATGTTTAAAAAGTTTTAAACAAAAGGTTTTATTCGCATTATGCAATTTTCCAAAAAAATTGGCAGATATACTGTGTTTAATTATATTTTTTAACCTCGATACGTTTTCTCCCTCTTCATCAATTATAATCGGAAATTTTTTATTTTTTGTTAATTTTCTTATTTGAGATGTTAAATTTTTTATTTGATATAAGGATTTTAAGTTTCTTTTAAACAATATAACTCCCCAAGGTTTTTCTTCTGATAAGAGTACCTTTTCCATTTTAGAAAGATCTGTACCACTTAAACTTATTATTAAAGCTTTACATT
>CACNYH010000002.1 GCA_902624495.1 uncultured Pelagibacteraceae bacterium
TAAATGATATCAGCAAATATATAAATACCGTTTAATAATATAATAAGTATATTTTGGCAATTTATAAAAAAAATTGATATTATAGGATATGCATAATTCTGCTTTAGAAAGTTTTAATAATTTTAAAAGTGTTTATTTAAGCGAGCTAAGAAATAAAAAGTTTAAGTTAATTGATGTTGGATCTTTATCAGTAAACTCTAATATCAAAAATAGTCTTGAAGATAATATGGAGTACATCGGAATAGATATTGTTAAAGGTGAGAATGTAGACGTAGTCCTGAATAACCCATATAAATTTCCTTTTGAAGACAAATCTATTGACGTTGTGATTTCTATATCCAATTTTGAACACACAGAATTTTTTTGGTTAACATATTTAGAAATATTGAGAGTGCTTAAAGACGATGGTTTATTTTTTTTAAACGCACCCTCAAATTCTAAATATCACAGACATGAGACTGATAACTGGCGATTTTATCCCGATAGCATTATATCTCTACAAAAATGGGGGGAATATAATAATTTTGAACCACAAGTTTTAGAACATTACACTAATATCGAAAAGGGTAGAGACATTTGGAACGACTATGTTTCAGTAACTGTAAAGAATAAAAAATTTTCAAATAAATATCCTAATAGAATTATAAATTCGAAGAAAAATTTTACTAATGGGAGAAAAAATAATTCCAGTGAAATAATAAATTATAAAGAATTTCCGCAAGATCAAGACAATTGGGGTTGGAAATTGTATTACAAATTCAGAAAATTTATTCACAAATTTTCTTAATTAAAAAAAGGGGCGTTCTGTTGCCAGGTGCCCCAAACCCCGTAACTTAATTAACTAAGTTAATTAAGCTGCAAGTGCAAATTTTTGATTTGCATTTATAAATTAGCCCGTTACGTCGGAACTATCTCGAACGAAAGAACAGCCTTTAGACACCCGTCGATCCTAATTCACCCCCTTAAGTTGTAAATGGTGGAGGTGGTGGGTACTGCCCCCACGTCCGTGATGTTTATTACGAAATTCGTTTATCGTCATAGTTGGAAATCCAACACTATTAATATAAAACTCTTTTGAGTATATTCAATAATTAATTCAACATGAAACTGTTAGATACATTAGTTGCGGACGAAAAGATCATTAACAAAAAACTATATTCATCAGGTCCTTATTGGAATTATAAAAACAAAAGAACATTAAGCGAATTAAAAAAAAAGGGTTTAACAGATTTCAGAGGGTCTTCTTCAGGAATTGGAACTTCTTTTACAGACAATTACGCTACAGATATAAGAGATCTATTAAACTTTAAAGGAAGGTTTATATCAAAATTTTTCTCTTTACCTTTAGTAAGCAAAATATTTAATTCACAAATTAATCTTACTAATACATATTTAAAATACAATCTAGAAAATTTAGCAACAGTTTACAAAAACAATTTTGCTGTGCAGAGTCTTATTAAGAAATATAAGTTTAACGAAACAACAAAATTCGGTTGCTTAAGCAAATTCAATTATCAAGGTAAAGATTATTCAGTTCATTATCTTAATATGGCATATAGAATTGAAAATTTATCTGAAAAATTCAATTTTGAAAAAATTAAAAGCTTTTTTGAAATTGGTGGAGGTTTCGGAGCATATACTCACTTTTTGCTAAACAATTTTACAAATATTAAAAAAGTTATTTATTTAGATATAGTTCCGAATATTTTTGTTGGAACGGAATATTTGAAACACCACTTTAAAGAGAGGGTAAAAGATTATTTATCATTAAAAGAAAAAGATGAAATATTATTTCAAGATAATGAAGAACTAGAAATAATTTGTATACCTCCTTGGGAAATCGAAAAAGTAAATGTAAAAATTGATCATTTTCATAACGCAGCAAGTTTTGTAGAAATGCCAGAAAAAGTTGTAAAAAATTATATTAAGTATGTGAATAAGTTTCAGTCGAAACAAATTTCACTTATTTCTTACGATAATTTTGACCTTAATACAACTTCTGACCCTAGCCTTCTAAATAATTTTTTTGATAATAAACTCAAAATCTTTAAAAAAGATCATTTAATAAATGATTATAATAGAAAGGAAATTTACTTAGTATCTTGAAACTCACTAATGAACAAAAAAAAGAAATAGTTGATCAACAATCTCAAAAAAATGAGACTAAAAGAGTTACTTCTCCAGCGCTAGAAAAAATTCTTTACGAAGCACTTCCTGTATTAGATCACGGGTTTGTTAGAGTAGTTGATTATATGGGAGACGATAGTTCTATCGTACAATCAGCTAGAGTTTCATATGGAAAGGGTACAAAGAAAGTTTCCACGGACGAAGGTTTAATAAAATATTTAATGAGACATTGGCACTCAACACCTTTTGAGATGTGTGAAATAAAATATCATGTCAAACTTCCAATCTTTATTGCTCGCCAATGGATCAGACATAGGACTGCAAATGTAAATGAGTACTCAGCAAGATATTCAATTTTAGATAAAGAATTTTATATCCCAGCAAAAAATCAATTATCTGCTCAATCGACTTCTAACAGACAAGGGCGAGGCGATTTAATTACCGGTGAACAAGCTGATGAAGTTTTAAAGATTTTAAAAGATGACGCTACAAGAACTTATGATAATTATGAAAAAATGCTCAATGAAAGATATGATGGATCAACAATTGACGAAGGTAAAGCGGGATTGGCAAGAGAGCTTGCTAGAATGAATCTAACTTTAAACTCATACACACAGTGGTATTGGAAAACAGATTTATTAAATTTACTAAACTTCTTATTTTTAAGAGCAGATAGTCATGCTCAATACGAAATAAGAGTTTACGCTGAAACGATGTTAGAAACAGTAAAAAAATGGGTACCGATAACTCATAGTGCTTTTTTAGATTATAGAGTAGGTGCTGTGCATGTTTCGGCCAAAGGAAAAAAAGTAATTCAACTTATGGCGAGAGGGGAAAAAGTTACACATGAAAAATCTGGTTTATCAAAAAGGGAATGGAATGAGTTAATGACCTCTTTTGCATTTAATGATAAATTAATTTAAGTAACTTTGAACTGATGGTAAAAAAAACAAACTTTTTTAGGTCTTTTGGATCGTACGTAAGAAAGCTTAGGACACAAAAAGATATAGGGCAGAGAGAATTAGCTAAAAAAATTGGTGTTGCTGCTTCTTATCTAAACGATATTGAAAAAGATAAAAGATCTGCTCCTAAGAATGAAATAATTAAAAAGTTATCAAAAATTTTAGAAGCCGACTTAACAACACTGTTTGATCTCGCCGGAGCTTCTAAAAAAACTATTGCACCAGATATTGAAGAATATATTAAGAGTAATCCAGAAATAATTTCATTAATTAGAACAACTAAAGAAAATAAAATAAGCGCTAAAGAAATTAGCAACATGGAAAAAAAAATAAGTAGAAATGAAACAAAGGCATTAATTGTAGCCGCAGGTTTGGGCAGTCGATTAAAAAAACATACAGAAAATTTACCTAAATGCATGTTAGATTTCAAAGGGAAAACGCTTTTACAACGCCAAATTCAAGCTTACAAAGACTGTGGTATAAATGATATTACTGTAATTAGAGGTTATAAAAAGGAAAAAATAAATTACAAAGAATTAAAATATGTGACAAATGATGATTTTCAAAATAACAATATATTAAATTCAATTTTTTACGCCGAAAAAGTTATTAATGGAAATATCATAATTGCATATTCCGATATTCTTTTTGAGTCAAACGTAGTAAAAAGATTAATGAATTCCGATCACGACATCTCAGTTGTTGTAGATATTGACTGGAAAGGATATTATGTTGGTAGAAGAGACCATCCCTTATCCGAGGCCGAAAACGTTATATTTGACTCTAATAATCAAGTATTAAAAATAGGTAAAATAGGAACTCAAAAAGAGGAGGTTCATGGAGAATTTATTGGAATGATTAAACTAAATAATCGTGGAACTGAAATATTTAAGGAAAATTTTCATAGAGTTAAAAAACTTTATTGGAATAAACCTTTTCAAAGAGCCTCTATATTTCAAAAATCCTATTTAACAGATATGATCCAAGAACTTGTAGATATTGGAATAAAGGTTCACTGTGTGATTATTGAGAGGGGCTGGAAAGAAATTGATACTGTTGAAGATTATCAAAAAGCTATTAAAGAATTCAACGAATAATTTAACAAAAATATAACAAATCCTTGAAAATTTAAGGGTTGACTTTAACGTATGTGGAGTGTTATTACGTAAGCGAACAAATTTAACAAAAATGGATTTCAATGAAAACTTTTAAAACTTTAATAGTTTCTATAATTTTATTTACTTTTTTATTTAATTTAAACGTTAATGCTGAAACTAAAAAATTTAATATGGTTTTTGTACCTGCTAGCGAAAAAGGTGATGAGAACGATTATGTAAGTTTAATAAAAATTGTAAATAAAATTACAAGTTTTAAAATAAATTTTATAAAAGTAACTGATTATAATGCAGCGGTGGAAGCCATGAGAGCAGATAGAGCACACATAGCTTGGTATGGTGGAAAAACTTATATAAAAGCAGCAGAACTTGCGAATGCAGAAGCGTTTGCTGCTGGCGTAAGACCTGGTGAAAAGGATGCGGGGTATTATACTTATTTTGTTGTTAGAAATGATAATAAAATTAAAAAATTTTCAGAAATTAAAGGTAAAGTCTTGTCCTTAAATAGTATTGGATCAACAAGCGGAGATTTAATCCCACAATTAGAATTAGCAAAAATTAATTTATCTATCAAAAATAAAAAAGATTTTAAAAATGTTTTTTATGCTGGTAGTCACGATGCCTGTCTTTTAGCTGTAATAAATAAAAAAGCTGATGTATGTGGAATGAGTTCACGTAATTTTGAGGCAAGACTCGCGGATAATACTTTCAAGAAAGAGGATGTAAGAATAATACATAAATCTAACAAGGTACCTCCCCCTCCTTTGGCATATTCAAAAAAAATTGCAATTGAGGACAGAAAAAAAATTAAGTCGGCAGTTCTAAAGGCGCATAAATATGGAGAGATAGGAGGGTATGGTGGAAAAATGTCTCATTACATATCAGTTGAAGACTCAGATTATGACGTCTTAAGAAATGTTGTAAAACTTTTAAATAAAAAAAAATAAAATAGTTATGATAGAAATAAAAAATTTAAAAAAAACTTTTGATGGCGGGACAGAAGCTTTAAGAGGAGTAAATCTTAAAGTAAATAAAGGTGAGTTTATTTCTATTTTAGGTCCTAGTGGTTCTGGTAAAACTACACTTTTAAGAAGCATTAATGGCCTAGAAAAAATAGAAAGTGGGAATATTTTTTTTGAGGAAGAAAAAATTACTGAAACCTATTTACCTGAGGTGCAAAAAAAAACTGGAATGATCTTTCAAGAATTTAATTTAGTAAATAATTTATCAGCTATTAACAACGTATTAACAGGCCTTCTTAATTCGAGTAGTAAATTTTTATCAATGTTTTATCTTTTCACAAAAGAGCAAAAGTTAGAAGCTCTTAAGGCGCTAGAAACTGTTGGATTATTAAATAAATCATACAATCGCGCAGATGAACTTTCTGGTGGACAAAGACAAAGGGTAGGAATAGCTAGAGCTATAATTAAAAAACCAACTCTATTACTTGCTGATGAACCAGTCGCAAGTCTTGATCCTAAAGCTGCAGATTTGATAATGTCTTTGCTCAAAAAAATAAACCAACAATTTAATATCACTGTAATATGTAATTTACATCAAGTTGAGCTTGCTTCACAGTATTCTGACAGAATAGTTGGATTATTAGATGGTGAAATATTATTTAATGAGCACGCTAAAAACGTAGATAAATTTACCATAAAAGAAATTTATAGATAAAATGCAAAATAATATACTAAAACTTGAAATCAATAATAAAACTAAACATTTAGAAAAATACATAAAACCACAATGGACCTGGAGGACATATTTATTTCTTTTATCTTTGTTTGCTGCACTCACTTTTACTATTATTGATTTAGAAATAAATTTTATAGAATTATTTTCTGACTCCTCAAAATATTTTGGAGATATATTAGGTCGGATGTCCCCTCCAGATTTTTCAAATTTAAAAAGTTTGTCATTAGCTATGTTTGAGACAATTGAAATAGCATTCTTAGGAACTTTTATAGCAATTACACTATCAATACCAGTTGGTTTATTTTCAGCTAGAAATTTAGCACCAAATTATTTTATTTTTTTGATTGCAAGAATAATAACGATATTTTTTAGAGCTATTCCAGAATTTATTATTGCGATGATACTTGTTATAGCTGTTGGATTTGGAGCTATACCGGGTGTTCTTGCCTTAGGTTTACACACAATGGGTTTCCTTGCAAAATTTTATGCAGAGGATATTGAACATGTAAACAAAGGTCCTATCGAGGCTTTAAAGTCTTCAGGTGCTTCCAAAAGACAGATAATATCATTTGCAGTAATTCCACAAATAATTCCTGCTTTTGTAGCAAACAATTTATATATTCTTGATCGTAATATAAGAATGGCAACAATGCTTGGTATAGTGGGAGCTGGTGGAATAGGATATGAGCTTCAATCTTCTTTCAGAATGTTTGAATATCAGAAAGTCTCTGCAATTATCATCATCATCTTTATTACAATATTTTTAATAGATCACCTTTCATCTTTTATTAGATCAAAGATCAGGTAAATATTTTTTAATCTTTCCAGCAATATCTTTAAATAATTTAGAAATTTCATGTTCAGGATTTAAATAAGTTAAAGGTTCGCCATTATCGGCAGAAGTTCTTAAATCTTGATTTAAGGGTAAGTGACCCAGAAACTCTTTATTAAATTCTGTAGCAGTTTTTTTTACACCACCTTCTCCGAAAATTTTATACTCTTTACCATCATCACCTTTGAACGTACTCATATTATCTATAAGTCCCAAAATTTTTACTCCTGTTTTTTCAAACATTTGTATTCCTCTTTTTACATCTAACAATGCAAGATCCTGTGGAGTAGAGACTATTATTGCTCCGTCTATTTTCACCTCTTGAACAAAAGTTAATTGAGTATCTCCTGTACCAGGAGGCATATCAATTATAATTACATCTCTATCTTTCCATAAGACTTTTTGAACCATTGTTTTGATTGCACTAATTACCATAGGACCTCTCCACATCATTGGTGTTTGTTCATCAATCAGTAAACCCATAGACATACATTGAGCTTCAAATTTTTCTAAAGGCATTATTGTTTTATTATCTTCGCTCTTAGGTTTTTCTTTTAAATTCAAAAGTTTGGGCAAAGATGGTCCATAAACATCTGCATCGAGTATTCCAATTTTTAATCCTAAATGTTGTAAGGCAAAAGCAAGATTTACTGCTATTGTGGATTTGCCAACCCCACCTTTTGCACTTGAAATCATTATAGTAGACTTCGTGCCTTCAATTGGTGATTTTATAAATTGTTTTGGTGGAGGTTTTTGGCTCATGTTTCAATTTTATCAAATGTTTTAGACATTATAGCGCTCCTTCTTAACTTGTTTTTAGGACAAAAGTCACTATATAAAGTGTCATGAGTTTTAAAGACAAGATTTTAAACAACCAATCTCCATGGGGTACACCTCCTGGCGGAGATGGAGGAAGAGGTTCCCCAGGTGGTAATGGGTCTGGATCCAGACAAGATCCGCCAAGCATAGACGATGTTATAAAAAATCTTCAAAAAACAATAAATAAGTTCTCTGGAGGAAAATCTGGCGGTTCAAGACCTATAATTATTGGTTTAATAATAATTGCTTTGCTTTATGTTGCCAGCGGTCTCTATAGAGTATTACCTGATGAACAAGGAGTCGTTTTAAGATTTGGTAAGTATGTAAACACAACTCAACCAGGATTGCATTATCATTTTCCAACGCCTTTTGAAAGAGTATTAACTCCTAAGGTTACAAAAGTTAATCGTGTAGATGTTGGTTTTAGACCAGCGAGCGATAGCGGGAGATCATCTGGTGTAGGAAACGTTCCTGAAGAAAGTCTTATGTTAACTGGAGATGAAAATATTGTAGATATCAATTACTCCGTTTTTTGGGTGATTAAAGATGCACAAAAATTTTTATTTAATATTCAAAGTCCAGTTGAAACAGTTAAAGCTGCATCAGAGACAGCAATGAGAGAAGTAATAGCTAAAAATAGAATTCAAAATATTTTAACTGAGGGTAGATCTAAAATTGAGGTAGAGGTCCAAGAGATAGCTCAATTGATTTTAGATGAGTACGGTTCGGGAATTCAATTAACCCAAGTTCAAACACAACAAGCAGACCCACCTGAGCAAGTTATAGATGCATTTAGAGATGTACAGGCTGCTAGAGCAGATAGAGAAAGATCTAAAAACGAAGCAGAAGCTTATGCTAACGATGTAATTCCAAGAGCACGAGGTGAAGCAGAGCAAGTTTTACAACAGGCAGAAGCTTACAAAAAAGAAGTAGTAGCAAAAGCTGAGGGTGAAGCAAGCAGATTTTTAGCAATCTATAATGAGTATAAAAATGCAAAACAAGTTACACAAGAAAGAATGTATTTGGAAACAATGGAAAAAGTTTTAGCTGATATTGATAAAGTAATTATTGATAAAGAATCAGGTTCAGGTGTAGTTCCTTACTTACCTTTGCCGGAATTAAAAAAAGGGAGTAACAATTAATGAGAGGCGTTAAATTTATAGTTCCAGCAATATTATTGGTTGGAGTAGTTATTTTTCAATCATTATTTATTGTACAAGAAATTAGTCAGGCAATAGTTCTGCAATTTGGTGATCCAAAGAAAATCGTTACAAAAGCTGGATTGAATTTTAAATTACCTTTCATTCAAAACGTAGTTTACTTAGATAAAAGGATTTTAAACTTAGATAACGATCCAGAGGAAGTAATTGCAGCTGACCAAAAAAGATTAATTGTTGACGCTTTTGCAAGATTTAAAATTGTAGATCCATTAAAGTTTTATATTTCAGTCGGAAACGAGAGAGTTGCAAGATCAAGATTATCTACGATAATCAATTCTAGGATTAGAGGTGTGCTAGGTACACAAGAATTAGCAACTTTACTATCAACTGATAGAGCAAGACAGATGCAAATTATACAGTCACAAGTAAATGAAGAGGCAAAGAATTTTGGAATAAATATTGTAGACGTAAGAATTAAAAGAGCTGACTTACCACCTGCCAATAGTGAAGCAATTTATAAACGAATGCAGACCGAAAGGGAAAGAGAAGCAAAAGAATTTAGAGCACAAGGAGCAGAGATTGCACAAAAAATCAGATCGACAGCGGACAAAGATGTTACTGTAATTTTGGCTCAAGCAAATAAAAAGTCTGAGATAATGAAAGGTGAAGGAGACGGTCAGAGGAATAAAATATTCGCAAATGCCTTTGGTAGAGATCCACAATTTTTTGCATTCTACAGAGCTATGCAAGCATATGAGAAAGCTTTAATAGGTGGAGAAACTTCACTAGTTTTATCACCAGACAGTGATTTCTTTAAGTTTTTTGGTAAATCAATAAAGCCAAATATTAAAAGATAATTATAATTAAAATTGTGAGCGAGTTTATTATTGCAATTGGCCTAATTTTTTTTGTGGAGGGTCTGTTTTTGGCCATTTTCCCGTCAAGAATTAAAAGCATATTTGAATTAATTAAGAATACTCCTGAAAATAAACTAAGGTTTTTAGGTGTAGTATTTTTAATTACAGGTTTTTTAATAATTTGGTATATAAAAAATTAAATGAAATTACTTAATAAAATATTAATCCTTTTTATTATTTTTAATTTTTCTTTTGCAAACTCAAAGCCTGTGCCAGAGTCTTTTGCAGATTTAGCAGATCAATTAATGCCTTCAGTTGTTAATATTTCAACAACACAAACAGTTAGAACAACTACTAATCAATTTCCTTTTCAGTTTCCTCCTGGATCACCATTTGGTGAAATGTTTAAAGATTTTGAGAGACCAACAGAGAGAAAAGCATCATCTTTAGGATCTGGGTTTATAATTGATAGGAAAGGAACAGTTGTTACAAATAATCATGTAATTTCTGGAGCAGATGATATTTTAGTAAGAGTTGGAGATAAAGAATACAAAGCTAAAGTGATAGGCGCTGATCCATATATGGACATTGCGGTTTTAAAAATGGAAACTAAAGATCAATTTAAACCAGTCAGTTTTGGAGACTCTGATAAAGCAAGAGTTGGAGATTGGGCAGTTGCAATTGGAAACCCTTTTGGTCTTGGCGGAACAGTAACAGCAGGAATTATTTCAGCAAGAAACAGAGACATTAATCTGACAAGATATGACGACTTCATACAAACAGACGCATCTATAAATCAAGGTAATTCTGGTGGACCTTTATTTAATCTTAAAGGCGAGGTAATTGGAATTAACACTGCAATTATTGCACCAGGTCAATCAGGTTCTATAGGAATTGGGTTTGCAATTCCAGCTAATGCGGCTTCGAATGTTATCAATCAATTAATAAAATTTGGAGAAACAAAAAGGGGTTGGTTAGGTGTAAGAATTCAAGAAGTAACAAAAGAAATAGCTGAAGTAGAAAAATTAAAAAAACCTCAAGGCGCTTTAGTTGCAAGCGTTGGAGAGAATAGTCCAGCCGATAAAGCTGGGATAAAAGCAGGTGACATAATTTTAAATTTTGATGGAAAAAAAATCGATACGATGAGAACGCTTCCAAAAGTAGTTGCCTCAACTGAAGTTGGTAAAAGCGTGGAGTTAAAAATCTGGAGAAATAAAAGATTAATTTCAAAAAGATTAATTTTAGGAAGACTTGAGTCATCTGAAGAGTTTAAAGAAAAACAAACTAAAGTTGTAAAAAAAGTTGAAGATATTGAGAAATTAAAAATAGCTGTTAGAGATATTACCAATGAAGATATATCTTCAAGAAATTTAAATAAAAAGACCTCAGGAGTTGTCATAACAGAGATCTCTAATAGAAGTCCGCTAACTAATCTTTTAAGCGTAAACGATATTATAATCGAAGTCCAAAAGTCACCCGTAAAGTCATCATCTGATTTAAAAAGATTAGTCGATAATTTTTTTCAAAAAGGAGAAAAAACATTACTTTTGACTGTAATTAATAAAAATAATCAAAGACGTTACCTTGGCGTTAAAATTAATTAGTCTTGTCTAAAAAGTTATTACTCTTAGCAGGTCCCACAGCTTCAGGTAAATCAAATTTAGCAATCAAATTAGCAAAAAAATTAAACGGTGAGATTATCAATGCAGACAGTATGCAAGTTTTTAAAGAATTTAAAATTTTGTCTTCTAGACCAACGCTAAGTCAAACTAAAAAAGTAAAACACCACCTATATGGCATTATCTCTGTAAAAAAACATTTTTCAGCAGGTGATTGGCTTAAACAAGCAAAAAAAAAAATTGATAGTTGTGTTAAAAGAAAAAAAATTCCAATAGTTGTAGGAGGAACTGGTCTTTATTTTAATACAATCATTAAAGGCATAAGTAAAATTCCTGATATCGATTTAAAGACAAGAAATACCGTAAGAAACCTTTACCGAAAACTTGGTTCTAAAGAATTTTATAGCCATCTGCTTGAACTTGATCCTAAAATAAAGGGAAGAATACTTCCGACTGATGCACAAAGATTACAAAGAGCTTATGAAGTAAAGCTTAAAACAAATAAATCATTATTTGATTGGTTTGCAAATACAAAATCTGAATTTAAAGATTTTGAAATAATGAAAATTTTTATTAATACCCCAAGAGAGGTGTTGCTTAAAAAAATTTCTTTAAGAACTCAGCAAATGTTTAGTAATAGATGTATTAATGAGGTAAAAAAATTCAATAATCTGAAGGTAAAGAAAAGTTTATCTGCAAATAAATTAATCGGCGTCCAAGAAATTAATGATTTTTTAAAGAAATCAATATCACTTGAGCATTGCAAAGAACTTATTAATATAAAGACTAGACAATACGCAAAAAGACAAAATACATGGGCTAGAGGCCATATGAAGAATTGGAATAAGCTTTATTCCAAAAATTTCTCAAATCTTTTAAAAAAATCATTAAAAGTCGTAAGCTAAAACTTGACGCAATTCATTTCTAGGCTAGATTGTATGTATGCCGAAATTATTGAGCGGAGCAGAGATTGTATTTAAAGCACTTGAGGATCAAAAAGTAGAATATATTTTTGGTTATCCAGGAGGCGCAGTATTACCAATTTATGATGAGTTAAAAAATCATAAATCAATTAAACATATTTTAGCAAGACATGAGCAAGGAGCGGGACATTCAGCCGAGGGTTATGCACGATCAAGCGGGAAGCCAGGAGTTTTATTAGTAACATCTGGACCCGGAGCTACTAATGCAGTAACTGCTCTTACAGATGCTTACATGGACTCAATTCCTCTTGTTTGTATCTCAGGACAAGTTCCCACTCATTTGATCGGAACAGACGCCTTTCAAGAATGTGATACAACTGGAATAACTCGACCATGTACTAAACATAATTGGTTGGTTAAAGATGTAAACGATCTTTCAAGAATTTTACATTTAGCTTTCGAAGTAGCTACTACAGGAAGACCTGGTCCAGTCTTAGTTGATATTCCAAAAGACATTCAATTTAAAAAAGGTAAATATAAATTTTTTAAGAATACACTTAAAAAAAAACTTAATGGCAAAGCAACTCACAAAATATCTAATTCAGAATTAGATAAATTTATTGATCTTATTAAAAAATCATCAAAACCTATTTTTTACACAGGTGGAGGAGTAATAAATTCTGGACCGGAAGCAAGTAAATATTTAAGAGAATTAGTTTCATTAACTGGATTTCCAATAACTTCAACCTTACAAGGACTTGGAGCATATCCAGGAGATGATCCACAATTTTTAGGGATGCTAGGCATGCATGGAACTTATGAAGCTAATAATGCTATGCATGATTGTGATTTAATGATTAATATAGGTGCGCGGTTTGACGACAGAATCACGGGTAAAGTAGATGAATTTTCACCAGGTTCAAAAAAAATTCACGTTGATATTGACCCATCTTCAATTGGGAAGAATATAAAAGTTGATTTAGCGATTGTAAGCGATGTGACTACACTTTTGAAATCTTTAATTAAAAGATTTAAAGAAAAAAATAAAAACTTTGTAAATTCTAATAAACAAAAAACATCTAAATGGTGGGAACAAATTGGAAAATGGAGAGAAAAAAGGTCTCTAAACTTTATCAATAGCGATAAGATTATTAAACCCCAACATGCAGTTCAAAGACTATATGAACTAACAAAAAATCAAGACACGTTTATTACTACTGAGGTGGGCCAGCATCAAATGTGGGCAGCTCAACATTACAAATTTAATAAACCAAATAGATGGATGACGTCTGGAGGTCTTGGAACAATGGGATATGGACTCCCAGCAGCAATCGGTGTTCAAATTGCAAACCCAGGAAAATTAGTTGTTGATATTGCTGGAGAAGCATCAGTTTTAATGACAATGCAAGAAATGTCTACAGCGGTACAATATAGATTACCTATAAAAATATTCATATTGAATAATGAATACATGGGAATGGTAAGACAGTGGCAAGAACTTTTGCACGAAAAAAATTATTCTGAAAGTTACACAGCTGCATTACCAGATTTTGTAAAGTTAGCAGAGTCATATGGCTGTATTGGTATAAGAGCTAAAACACCAAATGAGCTAGACGAAAAAATTAATGAAATGATTAGTGTTGATAAACCAGTAATTTTTGACTGTGTTGTAGACAAAGCAGAAAACTGTTTTCCAATGATACCTTCAGGCAAGCCTCATAATCAAATGATTTTAGGACCTGAGGAAGAAGAAGAAATTTCTGACGAAGGGAAAGTTTTAGTTTAATGGCAAAGTCTAAATCAGCTTACAGTGTCCCCGGTAAAATTGGAAAAATTGAAAGACACATAATTGTAGTATGGGTTGATAACGAAGCTGGTGTGCTCGCTAGAATTGCCGGACTTTTTTCTGGAAGAGGATATAATATCGAGTCTTTGGCTGTTGCAGAAGTTGATAAAAAAAAACACATTTCTAGAATTACTATTGTTACAGAAGGAACACCGCAAGTAATTGAACAAATAAATCTTCAGTTAAAAAAACTTGTACCAGTTCATAAAGTTGCTGACTTTAAACGAGGTGAAAAGGATATTCTATTTAGAGAACTAGCAATGTTTAAAGTCTTAGGTAATTCAAAAAAAATTGAAAAAGTTAAGAAAATTTGCAAGAAATTTAACCCAGTGATCCTTGATAAAACAAACAAATCTGTTGTAATACAAGTAACTGCTCTAAGAGCTGAAATTGATAAATTAGCTCTTGATTTAAAAAGTTTAGGACTTATAAGCACCTCTAGAACAGGCGCTGTAGCTATGACGAAAGGATCGAGAATATTCAATTAATTATGAAAACTTACTACGATAAAGACACAAACAAAGATTTAATTAAAGATAAAAAGGTAGCCATATTTGGGTATGGAAGCCAAGGACATGCTCATGCATTAAACCTTAAAGATAGTGGAGTTAAAGAAGTTGTAGTTGCTTTAAGAGAGGGATCCTCAAGTATTAAAAAAGCTGAAAGTGCTGGATTAAAAGTAATGTCATTATCCGATGCTGCAGCTTGGGCAGATGTAGTAATGATGTTAACGCCTGATGAACTTCAATCTGAGATTTACAAAAATCATATTGAGCAAAGAATGAAAGAGGGAACAAGTTTAGCTTTTGCACATGGTTTGAATATTCATTTTAATTTAATTAATGCTAGAAAAGATTTAGATGTCTTTATGGTTGCGCCCAAGGGACCAGGGCATACAGTAAGAAGTGAGTATCAAAAAGGCGGTGGAGTTCCATGTTTAATGGCTGTTCACAAAGATAGTTCAGGAAAAGCAAAAGATTTAGCTTTATCGTATGCATCTGCTGTTGGCGGAGGCAAAGCAGGTATAATAGAAACAACTTTTAAAGACGAATGCGAAACTGATTTATTTGGTGAACAAACAGTTCTTTGTGGAGGTTTAGTAGAATTGATTAAAAATGGTTTTGAAACTTTGACTGAAGCTGGTTATCCACCTCAGATGGCTTATTTTGAAACTTTGCACGAAGTAAAGTTAATAGTGGATTTAATTTATGAGGGAGGTATAGCAAATATGAATTACTCTATTTCTAATACTGCAGAGTATGGCGAATATGTTTCTGGAAAAAGAGTTGTTGATGGAAAGACTAAGGAAAAAATGAAGGAAGTTTTAAAAGATATACAATCTGGTAAATTTACTAAACAGTGGATGGGTGAACATAAATCAGGTCAGAAAAATTTCCTAAAAATGAGGCAAGATCTGGCTAAACACCCTATTGAAAAGGTAGGTAAAGAACTTAGAGCCATGATGCCATGGATCGGTAAAAACAAACTAGTCGATAAAGATAAAAATTAACCCAATCTGAGTCCTTATTACTAAGTTAACTAGATAATTATTTGCAAATTCTAGCTTTGATTGTAATATGAGATGCTTTAAATTTTTAAAAATTATTAAGCTATGACAGATAAAAACAGAA
This sequence comes from uncultured Pelagibacteraceae bacterium, assembly GCA_902624495.1. GTDB lineage: Bacteria > Pseudomonadota > Alphaproteobacteria > Pelagibacterales > Pelagibacteraceae > Pelagilacustribacter. Next base: position 15,590 of record CACNYH010000002.1, read on the forward strand.
TTATAATTTTTGATACAACAATGCGTGATGGAGAACAGTCTCCAGGCGCATCAATGAGTTTAGAAGAAAAATTACAAATTTCCAGAGTATTTGATGAATTAGGTGTAGATATCATAGAGGCTGGTTTTCCAATAGCCTCGCCTGGTGATTTTGAAGCTGTGACTGAAATAAGTAAAACTCTAAAGCGATCAATACCAGCAGGATTGGCTAGAGCTACTAAAAAAGATATTGATGCATGTCATCAAGCTTTAAAGCATGCAAAAAATTTTAGAATTCACACTTTTATTTCTACTAGTCCGCTTCATATGAAGCATAAATTGAATAAATCACCAGAAGAAGTTTTAGAGTCTATAAAAGAAAGTGTTACATACGCTAGAAAATTTACTGACGATGTTGAGTGGTCTTGTGAAGATGGAACACGAACTGACATGGATTACATGTGCAAGACAGTTGAACTTGCAATTAAATCTGGCGCAAAAACAATTAACATTCCAGACACTGTTGGCTACACTGTTCCTTCAGAGTTTAAAAAGATTATTGAAACTTTGATAAATAAAGTTCCAAATATTGATAAAGCAATTCTTTCTACACATTGTCATAATGATTTAGGACTAGCAGTTGCTAATTCATTAGCAGGAGTAATGGCTGGTGCAAGACAAATTGAGTGTACAATTAATGGTATAGGAGAAAGAGCTGGTAATGCAGCATTGGAAGAAGTCGTAATGGCCATGAGAACAAGACATGACCTAATGCCTTACACTACAAATATTAACACAAAACTTTTAAGCAAAGCATCTAAAGTGGTTTCAAATGCTACAGGTTTTCCAGTGCAATTTAACAAAGCAATCGTTGGAAAAAATGCGTTTGCACATGAGTCAGGTATCCACCAAGATGGAATGTTAAAAAATAGAAACACTTATGAAATTATGACACCCGAAAGTGTTGGAGTGAAAAAAACTTCATTGGTAATGGGTAAGCACTCAGGCCGTCACGCTTTTAGAGATAAATTATCAGACATGGGTTATGTGGATGTAACTGATGATATTATAAACACAGCCTTTGGGAAATTTAAAATATTAGCAGACAAGAAAAAACATATATACGATGAAGACATTGCGGCATTAGTAGACGACAGTTTAGTAACCGAGGATAATGTGATAAAATTAAAATCTCTGAAAGTTTATGCAGGAACTGGTGAACCACAAAAAGCTGAAATGACATTAGAAGTTTTTGGAGAAGTTAAAACAGCGTCTGAAACAGGAGATGGACCAGTGGATGCTATTTTCAAATGTATAAAAAAACTTTATGCCCATGATGTTAAGCTTTTATTATATAATGTACACGCCGTTACCGAGGGCACTGACGCCCAAGCTACTGTAAGTGTAAGAATTGAGGAGAAAGGTAAAACCACTGTGGGGCAGGCTGCAGATACTGACACATTAGTAGCTTCCGCAAATGCATATTTAAATGCATTAAATAAGCTAATTATTAAAAGAAAAAAGACAGCACCGGATGATGAAAATCTAAGCGTGCAAATATAGAAAGGAAAATATGTTTAAAGGATTAACAGGATTAACATCATTATGGTCACAAGATATGGCGATTGACCTTGGAACAGCTAACACTTTGGTTGTTCTTAAAGATCAAGGTGTTGTATTAAATGAGCCCTCAGTTGTTGCGGTTATTGAAGATGCTGGAAAAAAATCGGTTTTGGCAGTTGGAGACGAAGCAAAAACGATGTTAGGTAGAACTCCTGGAAATATCTCAGCTATTAGACCACTTAAAGACGGAGTTATTGCTGATTTCGTTGTAACAGAGGAAATGATTAAACATTTTATTAAAAAAGTTCATAAAAAGAATGCATTTGCAAATCCAAGAATTTTAATTTGCGTGCCTACTGGATCTACACCGGTAGAAAGAAAAGCCATTCAAGACTCCGCTTTAGCGGCAGGTGCTAGAAAAGTTCAATTAATAGAAGAGCCTATAGCTGCAGCAATTGGAGCAGGTCTACCTATTTCTGAGGCCACTGGATCTATGGTAGTGGATATTGGAGGTGGAACAACTGAAATAGCAGTTATGTCACTGGGTGGGGTTGTTTATTCAAAATCCTTAAGAGTTGCTGGAGACGCACTTGACGGATCAATTATAGCTTACATGAGAAAAAAAATGAATTTGATGATAGGAGATTCAACTGCAGAAAAAATTAAAAAAGAAATTGGTACAGCTATACCTTCCTCAAATAATACATTTTTAATGAAAGGGAGAGATATTAGATCAGGAACTCCCAAAGAAATAGAACTTACAGAAAAAGATGCATGTGAGTCTTTGATGCCAATTTTAAATCAGATTTTAGGGGGTATTAAAGAGGCTTTAGAAAATACTCCACCAGAATTATCTGCCGACTTAATCGATATGGGCCTTGTTTTAACAGGGGGCGGCGCATTATTAAAAAATATTGATAAATTAATTTCTCAAGATACTGGTTTACCTGTAACTATAGCTGATGACCCACTATCATGTGTGGCTATAGGAACTGGAAGAGCTTTGGAAAACGAAGAATTGTTTTCTACTATGTTATCTGAGTACTAATTTGTTTAAATGAATAGATGTCAGTTAGTAGAGATGATTTTAGTATAGCTTTCCGTTCTGCTCTTCTTCAAAGAGGAGGGGCTCAGAAATTTTCAGTTCTCTCTTTAATCTTTTTAGCCTTAATCATATTTTTTTTGGATGTTTATGGAGTTAAATTTACTAAACCAGTCAGAAGTTTTCTAAATGACGTAGTTTATCGTGTAACTTTTTTAGCCTCTACCCCAACAAGATTTTTACCTCAAGTTGGCAAAGACATCTCAAGCTTTTTTAATGTAAAAGAGGAAAATGAGAGGTTAAAGTTAGAATTAGAAAAATACAAGTCACTTGAATTAAACGTTGAATTTTTAACAGATGAAAACAAAAACCTACAAAAAATTTTAGAAACTGAATATTTTAACAAGAATTTAAGTAATATTGTACTAGCAAAAGTCTTAGTCGATAAGAATAGTCCTTTTTTAAAATCTATAATCATAAATAAAGGGACTCGCGCGGGTATCTTGAAGGGTATGCCAGTAACTAAAGATAATTATTTAGTCGGAAGAGTTGTCGAAACAAACTATTTATCTTCAAGAGTTTTACTTTTAAATGATCTGAATAGTAGAATACCCGTAACTTTAAATGAGGGAGCGCAAGCTATATTATCTGGTAGCGGCAAAAATAATCCAATTTTAGAATACTTGCCTGAGGATTACGAAACTATTGAAGATATAAATGTTTTTGCATCAGGAAAAGATGGGATATTTACATCTGGTACACCCATTGGAATTACAAACATTGATGGCACAGTTGATCTTTTCATCGATCCAAATCAGCTATCTTTTGTAACGGTTAATTTAAATGTTCAAAATAAAGGAAAATTATAATGGTTAAGAGTTCTTTTATAAATAAAATATTTAATGCTGGCCCATTAATTCTTTTATATTATCTATGTATCAGCGAAGTTGACACAAATCTTGAAAAAATGTTTGAAATTTTTACGTTAAACTTCCAGATCATCCTCATTTATTTTTGGGTAATAAAAAGACCAGATATTATGGCTAACGGGCATATATTTTTGGCTGGATTAATTAATGATGTGGTTATGGGATTCCCTTTAGGTATAAGCTCATTGTCATATTTAATTATAATTTTTGTTGGAACCTATGTAAGAAATAAAAGTGTTAATACTACAATTGCCTCAGATTGGTTCACATTCTTTATGGCTATGATTTTTTCTAACATACTTTTCTTTTCACTATTAAATAATTTTTCTGATCTTTCTTTCACTTATTCAAAAATAGGATACAATATGTTTTTTACTTTATTTATGTTTCCAATATTTTGGTTGTTGTTTAATATTTACCACATAACTTTTATAGGTAATCGAGATGCTTAGCCCAAGTTCTGGAAACACTGTAATCAAGTCAAAACTAATTGGCAGAAGAATGTTTTTACTTACTGCCGCAAAAGCAATAGTAACTTTTGGAATTATAGGTAGATTAGTATCTTTACAAATAAATGAGAGATCAAAATATAAAACTTTATCTGACAAAAATAGATTCAGAGAATGGAAATTAGCACCTGAGAGAGGAGTTATCCGAGATTTTTTTGATAAAGAAATAGCATCCAACCAGCAGGTTTATCAAGTTCATTTAATTCCAGAGAATTCAAAAGATATTGAAAAATTATTTGTTAGACTTAAAACAATTTTAAATATTACAGAAAAAAAATTATTTTATCTTAGAAGAGTCATTGCTAAGCAAAAACCATGGGAACCAATTATAGTTTCAGACAATATAACATGGTCAGAATTTTCCAGATTAAATTTATTCTTACACGAACTCGAGGGGGTAAAACCTATTGTATCGGTAGCAAGAATGTATCCTGATAATTCATCCGCTCATATTTTAGGTTATGTTTCTCAGGTAAGCTCTAAAGATCTTCAAACAAAGAAATATTTAAAAGATTTACATGTTCCAGGAATGAGCATTGGTAAAACCGGTCTTGAGAGAAAATTAGATGAGGAAATTATAGGTAAAATTGGTTTCCAAAGATATGAAGTAAATGCCTATGGAAAAAGAATTAAACAAATCTTAATTAATGAAGGCCAGGCAGGAAAAAGTTTCAAAACCACGTTAGACTTTGAGGTTCAAAAATTCACAAGTGAGCTTCTTAAAGACAAAGCGGCTGCTGTTTGTGTTATGGATGTTTATAATGGAGATATTGTATCTCTTGTTTCTTCTCCAACTTTTGAACCCAACGAGTTCGTTCATGGCTTGGATAAAACTTATTGGAACAGTTTAATAAAAAATGAAATGAAACCACTCACAAACAAAACTATTGCTGGATTATATCCGCCTGGATCAACAATAAAGACTCTTGTTGCTTTAAGTGCTTTAGAGAATGGAGTTATAAAACCACTAGACACTTTTAAATGTGAGGGAAAAATTGAACTTTATGGAGAAAAATTTCACTGTTGGGAAAAAGATGGCCACGGTTTTGTGAATTTAAGAAAAGGCATTCAAAGATCTTGCGACGTATACTTTTATGAAGTTGCAAGAAAATTAGGTGTAGATAGATTATCTGAGACAGCAAAAAAATTTGGTCTTGGAAAAAAAGTTCTCAACGGCTTTATTGAAGAGAGGGCAGGTGTTGTACCTAATACCAAGTGGAAGAAAAAATTTATAGGTCAAAATTGGTATTTAGGTGAAACTTTGCACTCCGGTATCGGTCAAGGATATTTTCAGAGCACTCCTTTACAACTCTGTTTAATGACAGCGCAAATTGCTAACGGTGGATTTGAAATAAAACCAAGAATAATCTTTGATAAAAAGAATAACAATTTAAGAGAGTACATCAAATATAAAAATGAAAATCCAAATGACCCACTTCCAACAGATTTATTAGTATCGAATTTTGAACTTAAACCTCTTTTTAAAAATCAAGAACATATTAATTTAATTAAAGATGCAATGTTTTCTTCATCTAATGAACCAGGTGGCACATCTTATAGGCATCGATGGGAAGATAAAAAATTTACTTTTGCTGGAAAAACAGGATCATCACAAATAAAAAGATTTACTGAAGCTCAGCGTGAGGCTGAAGTAAAACAAGAGAGTTTACCTTACAAAGACAGAGATCATGCATTATTTGTTGCTTATGCTCCTTACAATGATCCTAAATACGCAATAAGTGTTTTAGTAGAGCATGGAGGCTCAGGAGGAAAAACAGCTGCTCCCATTGCTAAAAAAGTAATTAAAAAAGTTCTAGAGCGACACGAGTTAAGAAAGAGAATTGATAGTTTACTAGGAGAGCAAGTATAATGTTTAGAGCTAGATCTATTCAATCGTCATTGAGTATAAAAGATAAAATTCTTTCAATAGATTATATTTTAGTAATTTCTATATTTATACTTGGACTCACAAGTATATTAGCTATGTACTCCACAGATGGTGGGGAATTAAAATACCATACAAAAAGCCATATTCTTCGTTTTTTTGTTTTTTTCAGTATGTTTTTAACTCTTTCATTTATTCAAATAAGATTTTGGCATAGCCAAAGTTATTTTATTTATATTTTGTTCTTTATATTATTATTAGGAGTTAAATATTTTGGATTAACGTCTTCTGGCTCTAAGAGATGGCTAGACCTTTACTTTATGAATTTACAGCCCTCTGAATTAATGAAAATAGGTCTTATTTTATTTTTAGCAAAATATTACCACCGTACTTCAATTGAAAATTTAAATCGTGTCAGATATTTATTCTTACCAGTTGTTGTTTTAATTGCTCCAATAATATTAGTTGCAACTCAGCCAGATTTAGGTACTGCATTACTTATTGCCGCGGGCGGTCTTACTGTTGCGTGGCTTGCTGGTGTAAGAGTAAAATTTTTTGCTATTTCAGGTCTAGCTTTTTTAGCATTATTACCGATAGCTATTTCTTTTTTAAAACCATATCAAAAATCGAGAATTTTAACTTTTTTAAATCCTGAAAGAGATCCTTTAGGTGCTGGATATCAAATCATCCAATCCAAAATAGCTATTGGTTCAGGTGGATTGTTTGGAAAAGGTTTTTTACAAGGCTCCCAAAGTTATTTAGATTATTTACCTGAGAAACATACTGATTTCATATTCACTCTATTTTCTGAGGAATTCGGTTTTTTTGGCTCACTATTTATCCTTTTTTTGTATGCGATTATTGTTTGGAGGATCATAAAAATCGGCAATATTACAAGAAGCAATTTTGGTAAACTTTTTTGTTATGGTTTTGGAACTGCTTTTTTTATATATGTGGTTGTAAATATGATGATGGTGCTTGGGCTTTTACCGATAGTTGGATCCCCTTTACCGATTATGTCTTACGGAGGTTCTTCAATGATGGCAATAATGCTCGGATTAGGTATAGTTATGTCATGTAAAGTCTATAAAGACACACCCGTTAATTAGAGAATTTAAACCTAATATGGTCAAATTTGATTTTATTAGGTACTTGTATATTATATGAATAGGTGGTTAATTTATGAAAAATATTATGTTTGGTGATAAGAAAAAAAAACTAACTGACTCAGAGAGATCGTTAATCAGCGAAACAGTAAGTATAGAAGGAACAATCAATAGCTCAGGTGCAATTGATGTTGCCGGTTTAATTAAAGGACCAGTTTTTTCAAAAGAGATAATCATAAGAGAAACAGGTTCTATCACAGGATCCGTTGAAGGAGATCATGTTGAAATTCATGGTCACTTAGATGGCAAGGTTTCTGGTCAAGACGTGGTAATTGGTTCAACAGGCACTGTGAAAGGTGATATAGAATTTGGAAACAATTTAAAAACTGAAAATGGTGCTGACATTGACGGTTACATTAAAAAAACAAATAAATCTAAGTCAACATTAACTGGTGATTTCTTGTTCAAGAAAAAAGATAAAAAAGAGACTTTAGAAACTGAAGAAAGACCTGAAGTTGTTAATAAAGAAGCCCTAGTCTAATCTAACGCACTTTAATTTCTGTAAGATTTAATTATAATTTCGTAATGGAAAATTATAAGTGTAAATCTGTTGGGATAGTAGGTTCAGGTATTCAAGGAGTGTGTACAGGTCTTCAACTTATAAAAAAAGGCATACCAGTTACAATTTTTGATCGACAAGATCCTTTATCGTCAGAATATAAACCAGCATCTTATGGTAACGCTGGTCATTTTTCTCCTTACGCAGTATTACAATTTAATCGTCCAGATATTTTATATGATGTTCCAAAAATGCTCTTTAGTTCTTATGGACCTCTTGCTTTAAAATGGAATTATATTCCAAAAATGTTTAATTGGTTTTTATATTACTTAAAAAACTGTAATAAAAAATCTATGTTACATACTGCTAAGTACATGCATCAAATTTTAAGTTTATCGAATGACGCTTATGAAGAAATATTTCAGGAAATAAATGTAGATGGTCTAGTTGAAAAAAAAGGAATTATTTATGTTTGGACTAATAAAAACTTAAAAAGCAGAAAACTAGAAATAAAAGTTAGAGATGAACTAGGAGTGAGACAAAAATTATTAACGCGTGAAGAGATACTAAAATTAGAGCCAAATTTAAACCCAGTATTTGATGCTGGTGTTATATATGAGAACGCTATGCATGCCAGAGATCCTCACGGAATTCTCAAAGAAATTTTTAAATTATATATAAAAAGAGGTGGTAAATTTATTCAATCAGATATTACAAGCATAGAACAGAAAACGGCAAACGAAACAATTATAAAATCGGCTAATGATGTATATAAGTTTGAAAAGTCAGTGATTGCATCAGGAGCATTTTCAAAAAAATTGACTGATCAACTTGGTGAAAATATTCCTTTAGATACCGAGAGAGGATATCACGTGCATTTTAAAGACAAAGATAAATTAATTTCTAGACCTGTAATTTTCTTAGACAGAGGATTTGGCATGACGCCAATGAACCAAGGTTTACGAGCTGTAGGAACAGTTGAATTAGGTGGATTAAAAAACCCTCCTTCAAAAAAAAGAATTGAATATATTATAAATTGTGCAAAAGAATTACTACCACAACTCGGCGAACATGATGATGAATGGCTTGGGTTTAGACCTACTTTACCTGATTTTTTACCTATTCTTGGCCCTTCACTAAAAAATAAAAATATAATCTATGCATTTGGTCATCAGCATTTAGGCTGGACTTTAGGGGCTGTGACAGGCAAAATTATCTCTGGTGTAGTTGCAGGTGAAAAAACAAATTTAGATTTAGCACCCTACAGCTCTAAAAGATTTAATTAGGATTTTTTTGTCAAAAAATTATTTAGCTTATACTTTTCTTACATTAGCGGCTTTATTCTGGTCAGGAAATTTTATAATTGGTAAATTCGCAACTTTATTTGAAGTTCCGCCACTAACACTTAACTTTTTAAGATGGGTTATGGTGTGGTTTATTTTAATTCCTTTTACAATTAAAGAAATTTTAGCAAAAAAAAACTATATTAAAGAAAACTTTTTTGCAATTGGAATAATGGGAATATTATCAATTAGCACTTTTAATTCTGTAGTGTACTTTGCTTTAAACTTTACTCAAGTTATTAATGCAGTTTTAATGTTAGCTGCTATTCCACCAATGATAATAATTTTTTCGTCACTTATGAAAATTGAAAAAACAAATATATTTCAATTATCTGGATTATTCTTATCAATATTTGGAGTTGCAACAATTATTTCAAATGCAGATATTCAAAAAATAATATCTTTAAGTTTTAACAAAGGAGATATATGGATGCTAGTTTGTGTTTTAAGTTGGTCATTATACTCAACCTTACTCAAAAAAAATAAATTTCAAATATCTCAATTTACTTTAATCCAAATTATGGTAACTGTAGGATTAATATTTTTAGTGCCACAATTTTTATATGAAAAATCAATTGGATTAGATATAAAAATTAATAAAGCTTTTATCTTAATATTATTTTACGTAGTTATCTTTCCTGCTATCGCAGCTTATTATTGTTGGCAAAAAGCTATAGAATTAATAGGCCCCAACAGATCGTCTATGTTTATTCAGCTAATGCCACTTTTCAGTGCGATCATGGCAATTATAATTTTCAAAGAAAAATTTCAATTATTTCATTTTATTGGAGCATCTTTTATTATATCTGGTATTTATTTATCAAATAGGAAATCTCAATGATTAAAGTTGCAGTGTTGGATGATTATCAAAATGCCTTTGAAGAGGTTATTGATACAGAAAAATTAAAAAATAAATTTGATTTTAAAATTTTTAATGAGGCCTTTAATGATGAAGATGATGCTATCGAGGCTTTAGAGGAATTTGAAGCATTATTTATAATGCGAGAAAGAACCCCTATCACAAAAAATTTATTAGAAAATTTACCAAATCTTAAGTACATAATGACTTCAGGCATGCGAAATAATTCCATTAATATAGAAGTAACCAAAAAAAAAGGCATTTTAGTGTGTGGAACTGAAATAAATTCAAATCCTGCAGCTGAGATAACTTGGACTTTGATCTTAGGCCTTCTAAGAAACGTTAAACAAGAAATTGATAATATGTTTCAAGGATATTGGCAGACTACTATTGGTACAGAATTAAAAGGTAAAATGTTGGGGGTAATAGGCTTGGGAAAAATTGGAACACAAGTTGCAAAGGTAGGCAAAGCTTTTGGAATGGAAGTTTGCGCTTGGAGTGAAAATCTAAATTTATCTCACGCGAATGAACTTGGAGTTTTACCTATGAGTAAAGAGGATTTACTTAAAAATTCAGATATAATTTCTATTCATTTAGTTTTAGGTGAAAGATATAAAAATTTAATTACAAAAAAAGAGATTGAAATGATGAAAAAAACTAGTTTTCTAATTAATACTTCTAGAGGCCCGATTATTAACGAAAATGATTTAGTTGAGGCTTTAAAGGATGAAAAAATTGCCGGAGTTGGTTTAGACGTTTATGATAAAGAACCTCTTCCACAAGACCATAAACTTCGATTTCTTCCAAATGCTTTATTATTACCCCATATCGGTTACGTGACTGCTGAAAATTACTCAAAATTCTACTCGCAAATGATTGAAAATTTAGAAAGTTGCTTAGAAAACAAGCCTTTACGGATAATCTCATAGAAAAGCACTTCCCTTACAGGTTGTATTATATATAAACTCATTTTGAGTGATTCGTTTGTTTTATGACAAACAAATCTCTGCTTAAATTAGGAAAATATAAAAAGGGAGTATGAAAAAAATTTTTGGTTTTTTGCTTGGACTCACTTTATTAACAGGTTGTGCTGAGTCTTTAGCTCTATTAGGACCTACCTCTACCGCAGTAACTGGTGGAAACATTGCCCAGTCAGCTCTTTCTTCAGCAGTAAATTATGGTGTAAAAAAACAAACTGGAAAAAGTCCAATGGAACATGCAATGACATATGCCGAGGAAATGAATCCGCAGAAAAAGAAAGAGCCTTGCTTATCATTTGCTGAAAAAACTAACTCAGAAATTTGCGCTATTGTGAAAAAACAATTGAAAATAACTAAATCGAAGATATTAAAGAAATCAAAGGAAAGTTCTATAAAAGACCTTACTTCATCTCTTCAACCTAGTATTAATAAAAAATCTAAAATTAAGTATTTAGATTAATTTATTCAAAAACAAATTAGCATTTTAAATTTAAGATTTTAACCACCTTGGGTTGTGTTGATAAAAATTAAACTTTTATAATTAACTTTCATTTAAAGATGAAGCAGATATATGGGAGCAATTAAAACAGGTTTTTATCATGAAAAAGATATTGATATTATTATCAACTATTTTCTTACTGAACGGTTGCGCTGAATCTTTAGCATTACTTGGCCCAGGTGCCTCGAACGGAAGATTTGTTCAATCCAGTTTAAATTCAGCGATAAGTTATGGGGTTAAAAAACAAACAGGAAAAACTCCTTTCGAACACGCTATTGCTTACGTAGAAGAAAAAAATCCAGATAGAAAAAAAGAAACCTGTATTTCTTCTTTTGAAATAACAAGGTCTGAATTTTGCACTATTGTTAAAAAACAAATTAAGTCTAAAAGTACTGCTATGGTAGAAAAGTCTACAGACTTTGTAAAAGAATTTCCAAAAAGTAAAATTAAAGAAATATCTAAGATTGAAAAGATAGCAAAGAAATCAATTATTTATAATAGAAGGTAATTCCGATTTCTTTTAAACGATGGCCCCAATAAATTTGGGACCACCTTATTAATATTTAAGCAGCTAAAGCTTGCTTGATATCCGCAACAATATCGTCTGGATGTTCAATACCAATCGATAATCTGACATAACCTGGTGTAACACCAGCAGCTAACATTTCTTTCTCTGTAAGCTGACTATGCGTTGTTGTTGCTGGGTGAATTGCTAAACTTCTAGCATCACCAATATTCGCTACGTGGTAAAGCATTTTTAAGTTGTCAATGAACTTAGCTCCTGCTTCTTTTGTTCCTAGATCCATACCTATTAAAGATCCATAACCACCTTGCATATATTTTTTAGCTCTATCTCTAATTTCACCTTGATAATTAGTTGGATAGATAACCTTTTTAACTTTTTTGTGACCATCTAAGAAATTCACAACTTTCTCTGCATTGTTACAATGTTGTTTCATTCTTAAAGCTACAGTTTCCAAACCTTGAATGATTTGAAAAGCATTAAATGGACTTAATGGAGCCCCTAAGTCTCTCAATAAAACTACTCTTGCTCTGATAACAAATGGAATATTAGCACCAGTTAATTGTGGAACTGCATCTGCCCAAACTGCACCATGATAACTTTGATCTGGTTCATTTAATAGAGGCTGTCTTTTTCTATCTTTTATCCAATCAAAATTTCCTCCATCTACAATTATTCCTCCAATTGAAGTGCCATGACCACCAATATATTTTGTCAAAGAGTGCATTACAATTGCAGCTCCATGAGCTAAAGGCTTACATATCACTGGTGAAGCTGTGTTATCGATAATTAAAGGAATACCTTTTTTTCTACCGATATCAGAAACTTCTTTAATTGGAAAAACACGAAGATATGGATTTGGAAGAGTCTCACCATAGTAAGCTCTTGTTTTATCATCAGTCACTTTTTCAAAGTTTTTAGGATCTGCAGGATCTGCAAATCTAACTTCAATACCTTGTTGCCTTAAAGTATTTTTGAATAAGTTAACTGTACCTCCGTATAAATCAGTTGAAGCAACAATGTTATCTCCAGCTTGTGCTAAGTTTTGAATACACATTGCTGAGGCTGCTTGGCCTGATCCCACTGCACATGCTGCTACACCGCCCTCAAGCGCTGCAACTCTTTTTTCTAGCACATCTACAGTTGGATTCATTATACGTGTATAAATATTACCAAACTCTTTTAGACCAAATAAATTTGCAGCATGTTCTGCATTTTTAAATTGGTAAGAAGTTGTTTGGTAAATAGGAACTGCTACAGCTGTTGTAGTAGGATCAGCTCTATAATCACTACCATGTAAGCCTATAGTTTCCGGATGTTTAAAATCAGACATTGATTTTCCCCCTTACTGTTTCTCTTATCGTTTCGTTCATTTTTTCTCCGTCTTTCTGGAGAAGAATGAACGAAATTTAATTCTGTTCATCTTCTCCTTTTTAGTACTTCGGCAAATGCCAGGTGTACAATATGGTTCAAATACCCGATTTAATTTTAGATTATTCCAAAAAAAAACCACCGGCTAAAGCGGTGGCCAAAATGACTTTGCGCTTTAGCTGGATTTGTATAGCGCCCGCAAGTTGCCTTAACTCAGCGCTTAACAAAAATATAGCAATTATTTAATATCCTTGTCAATCAATAATTAAATATTATTCCAGAACAATTTGGCAAGGTTTATTCCAGATAAATCTTTATATGCGGCTAATCCAGTAGGGCTAGTAACGTTAATATCGCCAATTAATTTCCCTTGTACGAAATCTACTCCCGCAAAATATATATTATTTTTTACTAATAGTTTCCCAATTGCTTTGCTTGCTTTAACTTCTTTGCTTGTGAGCTTTGTTAACTTCGCTTTAGCTCCTTTACTCATATTGGATAAAATACTGCCTTTTTTAGGAACTCTAGAAATAGCACCTATAATCTTTCCCTTAATAATAAATACTCTTTTATCACCTTTTGAAACTCCAGGTAAAAACTTTTGAAAAAATAAATGATTATGAGTTTTCAATAATTTTCTAATTTTGCTTGTGTTAAAGTTTTTCAATAAAATTACGTTATTACCACTGAAACCATTAATAGGTTTTGCCACAACAGTTTTATATCTTCTAAAAAAACTTCTAATTTCTGAAAGGTTTTCACTAATTAAAGTTGGAGGCATATACCTCATTAAATTTATAGAAAATAATTTTTCAGATATGTTTCTTACAGCAAAAGGGTGATTTATAATCTTAACCTTCTTAGAGATATGGTTTAGTAAGAATGTTGTATATAAATAACGATTATTAAAAGGGGGATCATTTCTAATTAATATAACTTTAGATCTTTCTAAATTAAAATTAAGATTTTTAAGCAGTGAATAGAATTTCTTTTTATTTTCATTAATTCTTATATGCTTACAAGAAGCAATAACTTTACCATTTAAAAAACTTAGATTTTCTGGTTCAAAATAATATATTTTGTAACCTCTTTTTTGTGCTTCAGATGCTAAAAGAATAGTCGTATCAGTTTTGATATTTACTTTTTTTAGATCAGAACCCTGAATAGCTAAAATTTTCGTCATGATTTATTAAAAAGTTCAAGTCTTGGGATTTATTATATTGATCAATTAGCATTTCTGCTCTTGTTTTTTTATTATTAATTATTTGCTCAATATGTTTTAGGTAAATTGTTTCATTTTTTCCGTTTTTATTAGTTTCATTTCTCCTTTCCAAACCTTTTTTTGAAAGATCTAGAAATATTTTAGCCCAGTCAATTAATTTTTTGTTTCCAAGAGTAGTATTAAGCCCTAATTTAGGTGAATTAAAATAAGCATCTAGAACTTCTTCTTTTTTCCAATTTTTAATAGTTTCAAATGTTTCATCTAATGATCCATAAATTAAACCAGTGAAGAAAGATGGTCCATTACAGATGCAACCAAAATTACAAGTATCTAAGGATCTAAACTCTAAAACTTGTTTTAATCTAACTTCAGTAAAAATAGTTCCTAAATGATTTTCAAAATCCTTAACTGTGGGCTTCTCCCCTTTTAAATAATTTAAATTTCCACTTAAGTAATCATTAAAAGTTTGACCATTCGGAGTGTAATATCTGTCATTTTTTTTTAGAAATAATATTGGATATTTAAGAACATGATCAATATATTTTTCAAAACTAATACTCTCAAAACTAATTGGCATAATTCCCCCTCTATTAGTTTCTTGCCAAACCTTACCTCTGTAAGATAAAAAACCTGATAATTTATTTTCATTGAAGGGGGAATTAGCAAACAAAGCAATAGTTAATGGCGTTAAATAATTTCCAATCTTAAATTTTTTTTCAAAATCTTTCTCTGACGTATAATCATAGTTTATTTGAATGCCTGCTGTTTTATACATCATATCTAAACTTAGTTTTCCTTTCTTGGGCATTTCGTTCGTCATAATTTTATAACGTTCTTTTGGACTCTTGGGTATCTCCAGTAATTTATTAAAAGGATCGTATGCTATTGACGAGGTTGTAATTTTAGCTGTTTCGAAAATTTCTTTTAATTCATTAAAGTGCGAACTATTTTCTGAGCAGACTAGATGAATATTTTTAAATGGAGCGCCTGAAAGTTCATATTGAAACCCAGGCTCAGTTGTAATTTTTTGATTATTTCTTTTTAGCCCAACTACTTTATCTTTTTCAAATTGAAGCTGCCATCCTCTTACTGTAAGTATTTCAAATAATTTTTTTATTTGAGAATAGTTTATTCTTTTGAGATCATCTTTATTAAAAAGAAATTTCTCGTGCTCTACACCAACTCTAAGTTGATTTTTATTTTTAATCCCATCTTTGAAATATTGAATTAATTGATCTTTGTTTTGAACTACTTCGTTTAAAGATTTATTCAAGGTTTTTTAATTCTGTTTTTAAGAACTTAGCTATTTCTAACATTCCATCTTTATTTACTTTTTTTTCTGCAACCGTATTATAGTTAGTGTTAGTATTTACATCGTATGTGTATCTCTGACCGGTTTTATCTGTGATGTACTCAATACCAGCTATCTCAATATTATTTTTTTTTAAAAAATTCTCATATTTTTCAATATCTGGATTTGTATAATTTTTTAGAATCATAAATTTATTACCATCTGGATTGTTAGATTTATTTTCAGAAATATTATTTTTACTATCACAAGGGCATAATTCAAAAGAATTTCCAGCATCAACTTGAACCGCATATAAAAATTTAGAGTTAACAAATTCAAGTCGATGAATTACTTTTGGATCAGCATCAATATAATCTTGTAAAATTGTTATACCATCTATTGAATTTTCAAAAAGAGATCCATTAACATACTCTTCTAATTCTTCTTTATTATTAAAAAGTTGCACACCTAATCCTCTACCGGCCCTGTTATGTTTAGTTATAAAAGGCTTGCTAAAATTTTTTGCAGCTTGGATAATTTGCGATTTACTTGAACAAAAAATTGAGTTCGGAGTTTTAATACCTGCCTCATTCAATTTCAAATATTGCAAAGATTTGCTTACTTCCAGAGCGAGTGCGTTATTATCATTAATCACTCTTTTTTTATGATTTTGTAACCAATTAAGTATCACCGAAGTATATTCTGGGGCAAATCTATGTCCTCTAACGTGAGAACTTGCACTCATTCGATTATAAAAAACTCCCTCAGGTGGATTTTTGCTTAAATCAATTTTAGCGTTTTCTACATGCCAATCCTCAAAATCTACTTTTAAATCTTTTAAATGAGATTCAAGAGGTTTAGTCCAAGCTTCATTTTCGTGAATAATATATGCTTTCATTAGACCAGGCGTTATATATTCTCCTTTAAATTTTTCAAGTAGTCATTATATATGATTAATGAATAATTTTTTAGAGACAATAAAAAAAAGAGATCCAGCAGCAAAATCAATATTGAGTATTGTTCTCACATACCCTGGTGTTAAAGCTGTTTTTTTTCATAAGATATCTAACTTTTTTTACAAAGCTGGTTTTGAACTATTAGCTAGAATTATATCTCAAACAATACGATTTTTTACAGGCATTGAAATTCATCCAGGTGCAAAAATTGGAAAAAATTTATTTATTGATCATGGGATGGGAGTAGTAATAGGTGAAACCTCTGAAATAGGAGATAACGTTACAATCTATCATGCTGTTACATTGGGAGGTAGCTCGCCATCTATAGATAGTGAAAGGCAACGTCATGAAAAAAGACACCCAACTATTGGCGACGATGTTGTAATCGGTTCAGGTGCACAAATAATCGGACCAATAAAAGTTGGTAATAACGCAAGAATTGCGGCTAACGCAGTTGTTGTAAAAGATGTCCCAGAAAACGCGACTATGGTCGGTATTCCAGCTAAAGCAGTAAAATTAGAAAACAAAGGTAGCTTTAGACCTTATGGCGTTGATGATAAAGTTAAAGATGAGTAAAGACTGGGATCCAAATTTAACTCCAGAACAAAATTATGTTTTAAGACAAGAGGGAACAGAGTCTCCAGGTAGCAGTCCTTTAAATAAAGAGAAAAGAGAAGGTTCTTATCATTGTGTTGGATGTGGCACAAAATTATTTGATTCTTCTACTAAATATGAAAGTGGAACAGGCTGGCCATCTTTTTTCGAATCTATACCAGGGGTATTTGAGGAAAAAACAGATATGCACATTGGTTATCCAAGAACTGAATATCATTGTAAAAAATGTGGAGGTCATCACGGTCATGTTTTTGATGACGGTCCAAAACCCACGGGAAAACGATATTGTAACAACGGTATCTGTTTAGTCTTTAAACCCAAAGGCGAATAGTTATACACAAACCAATTAAGTGTTTTAATACAACTTATCAAAAAATTATAATCTTTCCTGTCATGTCCTCTAGACCAAGGCGACACAAGTTTGTAAGATTATCATTTCATCCACCATGAAGAAGCAAATTATTTCCCTACTTACAATTATATTCTCGTTAATTTCATTTCATACCCACGCATCCGAACAAAATTGGAAACAAGCTCAGGATGGAGATAAAATTATTTTAATAAGACACGCTAAAGCTCCTGGGGGCGGAGATCCAGAAGGATTTAAAATTAAAGATTGTAAAACACAAAGAAATCTCGACATGATGGGCATTAATCAAGCAAAAAAAATTGGAAAACTCTTTAGAGAAAAAAAAGTTAAAATTGATCGAGTTTTATCAAGCCAGTGGTGTAGATGCAAAGATACTGCAAAATATGCTTTTGGCGATTTCAAAGAATTTTCTGCATTAAATTCTACTTATACTCCACCATATGACCAAAATGAAAAACAGCAAATTGAGGAATTAAAAAAATATGTAAGTAGCTGGAATGGCAAAGGAGGAAATCTAGTTTTAGTTACGCATTATGTAATTATCTTAGCAATAACTGGAGAAACAACACGATCAGGAGAACTAGTTGTCACTGATAAAAATTTTAAAGTTTTATCTACAATTAATACTTTTTAAAAAAATATAAAATATCCAACCGCTATTAAGATTAAATATTCAATAAATGTTTTAATCTTTAAAAGAGTGTTTTTATCCTGAAATTTATTATTGATGAATAAAGTTAATCGAGAAAAAGCCAAGTGAACTAAAACGATACTCAGAGCAATACCAAGTAATGAATTGTAAAAGCTAAAATTTTTAAGACCATAAAAGCAAGCTGCGATAAATGTGAACCAGGATATATTAGTTACAAATAAAGTAATTAAAATACCTGATCCTTTTTTAAAAATACTTTGAGACTTAATGAAAGTATATGACCACAAAAGAGTGAATATAAAACCTGCGTATTTAATTATCATGAGCCAATATTGTAATTGCGGTAAAGTTCAAAGGCAAATATAAAGTAAATATGATAATCAAACTTGCATTTGCTTTTGGGGCTGGATTTATTAGTTTTCTTACACCATGTGTGCTTCCAATTATCCCAGGTTATATTTCTTATATTACTGGAAAAAATTTAGGAGAAATAGATAAAGATAAATCAATAGTTCTTACAAAAACTATTCTTTTTTCATTAGGTTTCTCATTCGTTTTTATTATACTTGGAGCAGCAGCCTCTGCAATTGGAAATGTACTTCTATTTTTCTCCAATGAATTAAGAATAGTTGCGGGGTTGATAATTATTATCTTTTCATTACAGATGTTAGGTTTTCTAAATTTTTCTTTTTTAAACACTGAAAAAAGAATCCAAACTGCTTCAAGTTATAAAGATAATTATGCATTTCCATTTATAGTTGGCGCAGCTTTTGCATTTGGTTGGACACCCTGTATTGGCCCAGTTTTGGGATCTATAATTGCTCTATCTGCTACTGAAGCCACAATTAGTAAAGGGATTTTATTATTATCATTTTACTCTTTAGGATTAGCTATCCCATTTATATTGTCCGGATATTACATGAGTAGATTTTTAAATACTAAAAAAGGTTTTGGAAAATATTACGGAACTATTACAAAATCTGGAGGAACTATTCTTTTAATAACTGGTATTTTGATTACAACAAATTATATTCAAGTAATAAGTTATTATATTTTGACGACCTTCCCAATTCTCGCTAAGCTTGGTTAATGAGCGAAATAACAGTCTTAGGAATTTTTGTAGCAGATATAAGTTTTTCTGGTCCTAAAATCCCTTCAATAGGTGAAACTATTTTAGGAAAAAAATATAATGTTGGTCCAGGTGGAAAAGGTTGCAATCAAGCCATAGCGATTGCAAGACTTGGTGGAACTATAAATTTTATAAGTAAAATTGGTAAAGACGCTTATGGAGAGTTAGCTCTTAAAACTCTTGAAAAAAATAAAATTTCTACAGAAAATATAATTCAAGATGCTAGTCAACAAACTGGCGTAGCTGGAATTTTAGTTGATCAAAACACTGGCAAAAATGCAATAAATGTAATCGTAGGTGCACCAAATTCTTTAAAAATAAGTGAAATCGAAAAAAAAATTAGTTTAATAAAAAGTTCAAAAATTTTTTTAACTCAATTGGAGGTTCCAAAAGACGTTACCTTACATTGTTTGAAAACTGCTAAAGAAAGTGGATGTATTACTATTTTAAATCCCGCGCCAGCATCTGAAATTTCAAAAGAGTTTTATAATAATATTGATTTTTTTACACCCAATGAAACAGAGGCTGAATTTTATACTGGCATCAAAATAACAAATGAACAACAAGCAAAACAGGCAGCAAATAAACTGATAAGCTTAGGGATTAAAAAAGTAATAATTACACTTGGAGAAAAAGGACTACTTTATTCGGATGGAAAAGAAGAAATTTATTTAAAAGCTAGTTCGGTAAAAGCAATTGACACTACTGGAGCTGGAGATGCTTTTAATGGAGGTTTGGCATATGGTATCTCTGAGGCAAAATCTATTAAAGAATGTTTAGAACTTGCTAATAAAGTTGCAGGACTTTCTACCACAAAGTTAGGAGCTGGAGACTCAATGCCATATTTAGAAGATTTAAAATAAATTTACTCTGGTTTGAATATCAAGCAAAGACCATTATTACAAAATCTTTTTCCATTTTTACCTGGACCATCATTAAAAACATGACCATGATGTGCACCACACTTAGCACAATGGTATTCAGTTCTAACCATTCCAAATTTGTAATCAGTCTTAGTTTTAAATGCACCCGGTAGAGCCTCTGAAAAAGATGGCCATCCTGTACCACTGTCGAACTTACTAGTAGAGGCAAAAAGTTTATTATTGCAATTAGCACAATGATAAAAACCTTTTCTTTTCTCTTTATTTAAATCACTTGAGAATGGTCTTTCAGTTCCCTCATTAAACATAATGTCTCGTTGCTCTTTTGAGAGATTTTTGTTTATAATTTTTTTAGTTACTGCTAATAACGAGTTTATAGGTACTAATAGTGAGTAAAATAATGATAAACTAACTAGTTTAAGAAATTCACGTCTCATTATCTTTTAAAATTTTATCTAATTCACCACTTCTGTTAGCATTTTGCAGCTGCTCATTACCACCAACATAATGGTCTCCAACAAAAATTTGAGGAATTGTTCTTGCACCATTTGTTCTTTGCAACATTTCTTTAGCTTTAGCTGGATCTTTCCAAATATCGAATTCCTCAATTTCAACATTTTTACTTTTCAATAAAGCTTTTGCAGCTCTACAGTAAGGGCAAGGATCTCCGGAATACATTGTAACTTTTTTCATAGTTAGTATATATCAGATATTTTTATTTTTTCCCTGAGCTTTTTGCGCCCAAGTTGAAACTTTTTTCTGTGTTTAATGCTAGTATTATGAACTCTTTTTCTCCATAGTCTAAAGGAACTAGGTTTTAAATTTTTTCTCATTATCTTAATTACTTGAGACTCATTTTTTCCAGTTTTTTCTTTAATTTCTTCAAAAGTAATTCTATCTGCCCATGCAGCCCAAATAATCCAATTATCATCCTTTTTTTTTGGCTCAGCATTTTTAACTCTTGTTTGAGGGATAAAACTTTTTTTCTTCATAAATTTATATATAGTGATTAATCAAATGTTTCCTACAGACTATATAATATTTTTACAAATCATTTTATTTTTATTTATTTCACCAGGTCCGCCTAGGGTTGTTATAGTTTCACACACATTGAATTATGGATTAAATAGATCTGTTTGGACTGCTTTGGGAGATATATCTGCAAATACTATCCAAGCTATTTTAGTAGTTTTTTTAATTGGTTCTTTTTTAAGCGATAACCCACAAGTCCTTTACTATTTAAAATGGGCAGGGATATTTTATATAATTTATCTAGCCTATGACACCTTTACTTCAAAAATTCGAAGTTTTAATTCTAAAAATCAAAATTTAAAATCACCACTATCATTTTATAAAGATGGATTATTAGTTGCTGGCTTAAGTCCTAAAGCTCTTTTATTTTTTGGAACAATTTTTCCCACTTTTATTAATTTCGGATCAAATATTATTTCACAGTTTTTAATATTATTAATTACATACGTGGTTTTAGATTTTTTAACGTTAATGATTTACGGTTTAGCAGCTGAAAAAATTTCTGTATGGTTGAGAAGCAAACCAAAGCTATTAAATACAATTTCTGCGTGTGTTCTTTTAATTTTAGCAGTTTACATTGCTGCGACACAGAATTTTTAATCAATTCTAACTGTTGTCAAAATCTCTATTTCTTGTTTTAATTATTTAATTTTAATTAATTAATTAATAACAAGAAGGGAAATAATGAATAAAATAGCAAAACTATTTGTTACATTTATTTCAGCAATAACTTTAGCACTTGTTTCTTTTACTTCTTCTTTTGCAAAAGTAGAAGGCGAGTACATTGTGTTAGGTTCTGCAATATCTCTTACAGGTAAATACTCTTCAAATGGTGTTCATACTCAAAATGGTTATAACATGGCCGTTGACAGAATTAACAAAATGGGTGGAGTAGAAGTACAAGGTAAGAAATATAAGTTTGAGATCATTTACTATGATGATGAGTCAAACCCAAAAAGAGCCGCTCAGTTAGCTGAAAGACTAATTAAACAAGATGGCGTTCATTACATGCTTGGACCATACAGTTCAGGTTTAACGAAAGCCATTGCACCAGTAACCGAGAAATATAAAATTCCTATGGTTGAAGCGAATGGTGCATCTAGATCTTTATTTACTAAAGGATACAAATATTTGTTCGCGGTGTTATCACCAGCTAACCAATACCTTGAAGTAGCTATCGATTTAGCGGTAGAAAAAAACGGTGGTAAAGGAGTAAAAATTGCTCAAGCATTTGAACAAGATGCTTTCTCACAAGACGTGAGACTTGGTATTTTAGATGCAGCGAAAAGAACTGGATCTGAGATCATCATCGATGACAAACTACCAAAAGAACTTAACGATATGGCAGCTACATTGGCTAAAGTAAAAGCTGTTAAGCCAGATGTACTTGTTGTATCAGGTCACACAAAAGGCGCATTAACTGCAATCAGACAAATTTCTGAAATGAAAGTTGATGTTCCTATGTTAGCGATGACACACTGTGATGCTGCAAAACTTTCTAAACAACACGGAAAGAAATCAGAATTCGCATTGTGTGCTTCTCAGTGGCACAAAAATTTATCTTACAAAGATAAATTCTTTGGCTCTGGTAAGAAATACGCTAAAGACTTCCAAAAAGAATTTGGATATGACCCGCCATATCAATCAGCAGAGTCTTCTGCAGCATTGTTAGTGTTTAAAGATGCGTTCGAAAGAGCAAATTCTTTTGACAGAGATGCAGTTAGAGATGCGCTAGTTGATACAGAAATGCAAACTTTCTATGGAAACATTAAATTTGGACCTGGTGGCCAAAACGTTGCTAAGCCAATGATCTTGTTCCAAGTAAGATGTAAAGGCGATGATTGTGAGAATAGAGTAGTAGCTCCTACAAAATGGGCTTCTGATAAGTTCTATCATCCAATCCCGAAATGGTCTGAAAGAAGCTAATAACTTCTGAATAATTTGAAAAGCCCCTAGTTTTCTAGGGGCTTTTCTTTTATAAGTTTTAAAATTTTATGGACTTTCTTATTTTTAAAGCTCCAATGTTAATGGTCCAAGCATCATTGGACGGAATTCTTTTAGGTATTTTATTTGCACTGATCGCCTATGGAATGGCTCTTCAATGGGGTGTGATGAATATAATTAACATTGCACAAGGTGATTTGGTAATCCTTGGAGGTTATATTGCATACACTATATACCTTTGGGGAATTCATCCTGCATGGGGAGTTATTATTTCTCCAATTATAATGTTTTTTGTTGGATGGGCACTCTACAAGTTAGTAATTAATAAAGTTGTGGATCGAGATTTATTTATTTCTATTTTAGCCACTTTTGGTATTGCAATTGTATTTCAGCAACTAATGAATTTTATTTTCGGTGCAGACGTGGTTGTGGCACAATCTGAATATGGAACAACAATGTTATTTGATAATTCAGTAACTCTGCCAAATTCAAAAATATTCTCTGCTTTTATAAGCGTTTTATATGCAATAGCTCTAGTTATTTACATGAGAAAATCTAAACTTGGAAGAGCTATAAGAGCTACGGCACAAAATGCAAGGGCTGCAAAAATTTTAGGTGTAGATACAGAAAAAGTTTATGCAGCAACATTTGGTATTAACGCTGCGTTATGTGGAATTGCTGGAGCTTTAATTTCAATAACTCTAACACTTCACCCTTATGTAGGACTTCCATATACAGTAAGATCCTTCATGATAGTTATCGTTGCAGGTCTTGGAAATTTACCCGCGGTAGCAGTTTCGGGGATGGGGCTAGGTCTTTTCGAAGAATTTGCTGATTATATTTTAGGAACAGAATTTAGAATAGGTGCAGTATTTTTACTCTTAGTTTTAATATTAGTTTACAGAAGATTTAAACTGTCAAAAAAAAGGGAGTATCTAAAATAAATGGAAAAAGTAAAACAAAAAGACTTAATACTATACTCTGGTTTAATCATTTTAGGTTTAGCCGCCCCTTACTTATTCTCTGCTTTTAAAGTTCAGCTTACTTATCTTTGCGTCTTGATTGTTCTAGCAATGACTTGGAACTTACAAGGTGGTGAAATGGGCTATAACACATTTGGAAATATTCTTTTCTATGGTCTCGGAATGTATTTAACCGCCTCAGTTCAAGTAGGTATGTTTTTCCCGTTAGCTGAGTGGACTGAAAGTGGTGGAGAAAAAACATTCGTACATACTACAGCGCAATATTTTCAAGGAATAGGAGTAGGATTATTAGTTTCAGCAATTATTCCTGCAATTATTGCAGGAGCTATAGGTTATGCTATTTTA
This sequence comes from uncultured Pelagibacteraceae bacterium, assembly GCA_902624495.1. Taxonomy (GTDB): domain Bacteria; phylum Pseudomonadota; class Alphaproteobacteria; order Pelagibacterales; family Pelagibacteraceae; genus Pelagilacustribacter. The sequence goes on from CACNYH010000002.1 coordinate 40,156, forward strand.
GGATTGAGAGGTCATTACTTTGCGATTTGTACTTTAGGTTTAGGTATCGCAGCAGGTGAAATAGCCGGCGGAATAGAAATAATTGGGGCTGGTCAAGGTTTCACCACACCACCTTTTCCTGCTGAAATAGTTGATACTGAAGCTAGAGGAAAATTTTTCTACTTTTTAAGTTTTGCATTATTAGTTGGAACATTTATTTTTGTTAAATACATTTACGGTTCTAGATTTAGATTAATTTTAAATGCGATAAGAGACAATGAGGATAAAGCAGAAGCTATGGGCATCCAAACCATGAAATATAAAATTGTAGGTTGGATGTGTTCAGCTTTCTTCTGTGGTCTTGCAGGTGGAATTATGGGTGGACTAATTGGGTATATAGACTCAACAGATGTTGCATTTGATGGAAGAGAGATGGGAGTATTCATGGTTCTTATGGCAATTCTTGGTGGAAAAGGAACTTTATGGGGCCCGGTAATTGGAGCAACGTTATTCCATTTCTTCAAAGAAGGTCTTTGGACGTTAATATTAGGCTGGCAATATGTTGCGCTGGGAGTTTTGATCGTTGTAATCGTAGTTTATTTCCCAGAAGGATTAATGGGTTGGTTGCGAGAAAAATATCCTGAAAGATTTGGTGAAGTGATAGATGAAAAAGATCGTAAAGCACAGGTGGAATTAAAATGAGTATTTTACAAGTTAAAAATGTAAGTAAATCTTTTGGCGGTGTTCAAGCTAACGTAGATATTTCTGTTTCGGTAGATCAGGGATCTATAGTTGGTTTAATAGGACCTAATGGTTCAGGTAAAACTACTTTATTTAATTCTATTGTTGGAACTCATCCGATTGATAAAGGATCAATTGTTTTTGATAATACAGAAGTTTCAGAAATGCCTGTGCCAGCCGTCGCCAAACTAGGTTTGTTAAGAACCTTTCAACAAACAAGAATTTATTCAAAACTTAATTGTGTAGAAAACATGCTTATAAGTCATAAAGCAAGTGACTCAGGATTTATTTTTGCAAAAGTGCCAACTGAACTTACTGAGAAGGCAGAAAATATTTTAAACTTTGTGGGTCTTTATCAAAAAAGAAATTTGAGAGCAGGTGATTTATCATTTGGACAACAAAAATTACTAGAATTAGCAATGGCTTTGATGAATGAACCTAAAATGCTTTTATTAGATGAGCCTACAGCTGGAATTAATCCAACTTTAATTAATGGAATTATCGATAGACTGATTAAAATAAATAAAGATTATGGAATTACTTTATTAGTTATAGAGCACAATATGAAAGTAATTATGAGTTTAGCCCAAAAAATTTTCTGTTTAGCCCACGGTAAAATGCTAGCAGAAGGTTCACCAGATCAAATTAAGAATGATAAGCGAGTTGTTGATGCTTATTTAGGAGCACAGTAATGGTAAATCAATACGATGTTTTAGGTAAAGCACCTGGTTTAGAAGATTTAAATAAATTATCTCCTAACGACGTTCACCTAACTATAAGAGGCTTAAATGCCGGCTATGGAAAAATGGAGATACTACATAATTTTGACTTAACAGTCAGTAAGGCTCAATCGTTATGTTTAATAGGGCCTAACGGTGCAGGAAAATCTACAATTCTTCATTCCATATATGGATTTACAAATATTTTTGACGGAAAAATTGAATTAGAAGGAAATGAAATTACAACATTAACTCCTGCTCAGAAACTAAGTAAAGTAGGTATAGCTTATATCTTACAAGATAATTCAGTATTTCCTGATATGACAGTTGAGGAAAATCTTTTAATGGGTGGGTACATTAAAGATAAACAGGACGAAGCTTATGAGGAAGCCGAGAGAATTTTTCAAAAATATGAGAGATTAAGAAATAGAAGAAATCAACCTGCAAAAGTTTTATCAGGCGGTGAAAGAAGATTATTAGAAATTTCAAGAGCATTAGTTATGAAGCCATCAGTTTTATTAGTCGATGAACCATCAATTGGTTTGGAACCAAAATATATAAATATGGTTTTTGAAATTTTAGAGGATCTTCAAAAAGCAGAGAAGAAAACAATAATACTTGTTGAACAAAACGCAAAAAAGGGATTAGAGTTTGCAGATATAGGTTACGTTTTAGTGTCTGGCCAAACAGCTATTGCGGGCAAAGGGGATGATCTTTTAAAAAATCCAGACGTAGGAAGATTATTCCTTGGTGGATGATTAACTCACAAGCTTTCTTTACAGGTTTAAAATCTTTAAAAGGCGCAAGAAGTCCAGCGTTACCTTTGGCGGCTTGTTTTGTCGCTTTAGGAGCTTTACTGAAAGATGCTGGATTTAACCTTCAACAAAGTGCAGCATCAAGTTTTTTTACATATGCATTACCAGGACAACTAGTAATGGCGGAGTCATTATTATTAGGTGCATCTATCGTAAATATTTTTTTAGCAGTTTGGTTAGTTAACTTTAGACTTTATCCAATGACGGTTTCTTTATTTCCATTACTTGAACATAAGTCTCAACCTAAATGGAAATATTACTTATCTTGTCATTTTCTTGCAGTTACATCTTGGTTAATTGCTAAAGACGCTTATAAAAAGATTAATGCAAAATATCGAATAGATTTTTGGATAGGCATTGGCACTGGAACTTGGTTAACAGCTGTACTGATGACAGTTATTGGGTACTTAGCAGCCGATCTTTTAAATAAAGAAATGTTAATTGGATTAGCAATTGTAAATCCAATTTACTTTTTTTGCATGATGATAGGCGCTATGAAAAACATAGCCATATCTATTTCGGTAATTTTAGGAACAACTTTAGGACCAGTAATTTATTTATTTTCTACTGAGTGGTCATTATTATTCGCTGGATTGATAGCTGGGACAGTCGCTTATTTATTTGGAGAAAAAGATGGCAAGTAGTCAAATTATAATTATTGCAATTATAGCAACTTCAATTGCTACATATATATCTAGATTCATGGGAGCACTTACCTCAGAAAAAGTTAGTGTTAAATCAAAAATTTTTAAATGGTTTAATTGTGTTGCCTATTCAACTTTGGCTGCACTACTTGGTCGAATGATAATATTTCCTGCTGGAGTTTTAGCGGACTCAGAACTAACAGTAAGATTAATAGTATTTCTCACTTGCATTGCTATATTTATAATATCTAAAAAGAATTTAGTAATTCCTACCATTGCTTCAGCAATTTTATTAAGTTTTTTGACTAACATTTGATTTGTGGTAAAATTAAAGATGGAACCAATTTTAGCAATTTTTATTGTTTTATGGATCATGGGCACTATTGATTAAATGAGCTTTTCAATTTCAGATCATAATAACTCTAAAAGAGTTCGTGTAATAAAGTTAAATGAAAGCGACCTAGATAGGCTGATTTTTCCTTTTAAAAAACATTCAATTTTATCTCTAGAATACAAACCATTTTCGAGATTTAGCCTTGCCAAAAGCTTGGATGAAGTATTTCAAAATAAGTTAAGTAAGACTTTAAATGATATTCTTAATGATCGAAAAACCGGAACTGCTATCGTTGAGCCTGATATAAAAAATAAGAAGTTTGATAAAGATTTTTTAGTGAAGCTCTCAACAGGTCTTGCTTATCTAGTTGGTAATCCAAACTTTGACTCAATGACCGGAAAATATTACGCAAGATTTTATGTCAAACACCAAGATAGCAGCGACTCTTATTTAAGAAAGGCTTATACAAATTTAGATCTTCACACAGATGGAACGTATGTAAAAGAGAAAACTGATTGGATTATAATGACGAAAATGGAAGAGCAGAATGTCGGTGGAGGAGAAAGTGTAATTTTACATTTAGATGATTGGGAACATTTGGAAGATTTAAGTAATGATCCTATTGGACAAGAAGATTTTGTCTGGGGGTCACCTAAAAGTAAAAATGTTGATTATAAAGTAGAACACCCCGTATTTTCAAAAGATAAAAATGGCAAACCTACTATCTCCTATATTGATCAATTTCCTGAGCCAAGAAATATGAAACAAGGTTTATTTTTACAGAAACTCTCAGATGCTTTAGAGCAAAGTAAAAATAAAATAAGCTTTCCTTTGCCTGTTGGATCGACAATTTTCTCTAACAACTATTTTTGGTTGCATGGAAGAAAAGCTTTTAAAGAGCATTCTGGGTTATCAAGAGAATTATTGAGAATTCGAGGAACTTTTTTCAATTAATACATAGTTGACTCTAGATAAGATATTTATTTTAATAAGTATAATTAATAAACACAGGGGGAAATAATGTTAAATAAGTTCAAAAAACTTATCAGCCTAGTTTTCGCGACTGTTCTTTTAACTTCAGTTTCAAACACATCTTTTGCTGCTGACAAATTACACTTTGTAATTGGCGGTGGTGCTGGTGGTGGTTGGGATGGAACTGCTAGAGGAACTGGTGAAGCTTTAACTAAAGCTGGTTTTTTAAATAGTGCATCATTTGAAAATATGTCAGGTGGTGGTGGAGGAAAAGCTTTATCATACATGATAAATACTAAACCTTCAGATACGATATTAGTTCAATCTACTCCATTAGTTCTAAGATCAATAACTAGACACTCTGGTTATGTAGATAAAAAAAACGCAGCCAAGGTTACATCTTATAAAGATGTTGTGCCAATAGCTGGCGTTATTGGTGATTACGGTGCGATCGTTGCTGCAAAAAATTCACCTTATAACTCTTGGAAAGATGTAGTTGCTGCTTACAAAGCTAATCCAAAATCAGTTAAAATGGCCGGTGGATCTGTTAGAGGTAGTATGGATCATTTAATTGGTGCTTTAGCATTCAAAGAAGCTGGTGCTAACCCAAATGATGTTGTTTACATTCCTTACGATGCAGGTGGTAAAGCTTTGGCAGGACTCCTATCAGGTGAAACTCAAATTCTTTCAACTGGTTTAGGTGAAGTAATGGGCGCTAGAGATCAAGTGAAAATTCTTGGTATTACAGCTCCTAAAAGAGTTGCTGACGCTCCAGATGTTCCAACGTTAAAAGAGCAAGGTACAAATGCAATCTTCGTAAATTGGAGAGGTTTCTTTGGCCCTCCAGGTATGAGTGATGGCGATAGAAAAAAAATTGCCAAAATGTTGGGTGATGTTCAAAAAACACCTGAATGGGAAGCAGTAAGAAAAAGAAATGCTTGGGTAAATATTTATAATCCAGACAAAAAATTCGTTAAATTTTTAGAAAAACAAACAGTTGAAATGACTGGGTTGTTAAAAAATTTAGGCGTAATTAAATAAATAATTAAGGAAAGAGCAGTGAAAATAAGTCCCTCAAAGATTATTTCACTGCTCTTTTTTATTTTTTCAGGTTTCTATCTTTATACAGCGCATCAAATTCATGTTTTTACTTTTGATGAAAATGCAGCATTTAATGCAAAAACGTTTCCAATTTATTTGGGCTATGCAGGCTTAATATTTTCTGCACTTTATGTTGTTTTGCCAGAAACAAGACCTTCAAATGTAGATTTAACAGTTTTAGATTATAAAAAAACAATCACGTTGGTTATACTTATGATTTTGTATGGACTAACAATTTTAAGAGTAGGATATTTTCTGTCAACTTCAATTTTTTTAGTTTTATCTTATATTGTTTTAGGTGAGAGAAAATGGTTATGGATATTTCTTTTATCATTTCCTTTCGTAGCAATGTTTATGTATCTCCTTCACGGACTATTAAATATTTATCTTCGTGATCCATTTTTGCAATACATTGGAGTTATGGGATGATCGAAGGAATACTCATTGGGTTAGAAACCGCTTTTTCATTAAAAAATTTAATGATGGTGATGATCGGTTGTTTTGCTGGAACCATAATCGGAATGCTTCCAGGTTTAGGACCCATGACTGCAATAGCATTAATGATACCAATCACTTATGGTTTTGAACCATCAACAGGTTTAATTTTAATGGCAGGCGTTTATTATGGAGCAGTTTTTGGCGGATCTACATCGTCAATTTTAATAAATGCACCAGGAATACCAGGGACAGTAGCAACTTCATTTGACGGTTATCCAATGGCACAACAAGGAAAAGCTGGCAAGGCACTAGCTATTGCGGCTTATAGTTCTTTTGCGGGAGGAACAATAGCTGCAATTTTTCTTTTAATTGCTGCACCAAGTTTATCAAAAGTAAGTTTGGCTTTTAGATCCCCAGATTACTTTGGATTAATGATACTTGGTTTGACTGCTGTTTCGGCTTTTTCTGCAAAAGGACATTTTCTTAAAGCAATGATGATGGTTGTATTAGGTTTAATGTTGGCAAGTGTCGGTCAAGATACACTTTCGGATATACCAAGATTTACCTTTCAAAATATGAATCTATCTGACGGCATAAGCTTTGTTTTAGTTGTCATGGCAACCTTTGCTATGAGTGAAGCCTTAACTATAATTTTTAAAGCAAATGACCCAACGCGGGTTGCAAAACAAATTTCTTTGTCACAACTTGGCTCAATTAAACTAGACAAAAATGAGACAAAAAAAATGGTAACAACTATTCCAAGATCGTCTGTATTAGGTTTTATTATAGGAGTTCTACCAGGTGCAGGTTCAACAATAGCGTCTTTTTTAGCTTATGGAATGGAAAGAAATTTTGTTAATGATGAAGAAAAACAAAAATTTGGAAAAGGAAGTGTTAATGGATTAGCCGCTCCTGAAACTGCTAATAATGCGGCTTGCTCAGGATCTTTCGTACCATTACTAACTTTAGGAATACCTGGTAGCGGAACTACAGCGGTAATGTTAGGAGCGCTGTTAGGTTTCGGCATACAACCAGGTCCAAGACTATATCAAACAAATCCTGAAATTTTCTGGTCAGTTATAATGTCTATGTATATTGGAATGGTAATTTTATTAATTTTAAATCTACCTTTAATTCCATATATTGCCAGAGTATTGGCAACGCCAAGATCATTTTTGATACCTTTAATTTTGTTTTTTTCAGTGACTGGTATTTATTTAATGTCTTTTAATAATTTCGATATTTATATGATGATAGGTATTGCTGTAGTAGCCACTGTCCTTCGATTATATGATTTTCCAATGCCACCATTAATCTTAGCTTTTGTATTAGGAGGGCTAATGGAAGAAAATTTGAGAAGATCCTTGTTAATCAGCGATGGTTCATGGTCTTTTTTATGGGATAGACCATTGACTATCGTGATAATGTTAACAATTTTTTTTATTGTGGGATGGCAGATTTATAAGAGTTTTTTCAAAAAAAACTGACAATATAAAGGTTAATTGTTGCTATTTTGTCACACAAAAACTTAAATTTTTCAACAATTCGAGCATAAATGTAAGATTTTAAATATTTGACCACAACAAATACTATGTGTAAGAAAAGCTTAACGTTAATTTATAAATTAAGGACTAAGTATGAAAAAAATACATCAAATGTTCATCTTTATAATTATGCTTGCGTTCTCGAGCGCATCATATGCGGAGATGAAATATGGTGTGTCAGGTGCTCTAACTTTTATTGATGCAACGGGTACTGAGACAGAGGGTGGCGAAAAAAATAACGGCGACGCTGACAACATAGTTGTTATACCGTCAGTTTTCGCAGAATATGCTTTCTCAGATACGGTATCAATTGGTTTAGATTACATTCCATTTAAAGCTGATGTTAGTGATAAAACTGAAAAAAGATCTGATACTGAAACATCAGTGACTGGAACAGCGACTACAACGTCGACTTCTAGAACTCAGTCAGCTCAAGCGGAATTAGAGAACCACGTAACCCTATATGCAAACTATTATCTTGGTAATGGTGCGTATTTTAAAGGTGGAGTTGCGAATGTTACTCTTAACACAGACGAGTCTTTAGGAACTGGATCAAAATACGGAAACGTAGACATTATGGGTTATGTTGTTGGTTTTGGTGTTGAGTCAGGAAACTGGAGAACTGAAGTTGCTTACACGGATTACGAAGATATTAGTTTAACTTCTACTGTTGCAAGAACTGGTGTTACGACAAACAACAAAATCGAAGCAGATTTAGACACACTAGCATTAAGAGTATCTTACGCTTTTTAGTTTAGGATATTTTTAATATAGAAATTTAAAACCCACCGTTAAACGGTGGGTTTTTTATTTATAGCCTAACGTATTTTTTTTCTTTATCCACTGACCATTCTTTTGTTCCATTAGCCACGATAAATAAAAATCCTCCAGCTAAACCTATATTTTTTAAAAATAAAATAAATTGTGTTTGATTTGTAAAATCAAAGTGAAAAATAAAAGCTGTTAAGATACAAAAAATTGCTAAAAGACCAGCTGAAATTCTTGCTTGGTAACCTATTATTATAAATAAAGGCAAAATAATTTCTAATGCGATCGTAGGATAAAGCAAAAATCCAGGTACCCCAAATCCTTCCATCCACCCCATAGTTCCATCAATACTAAAAATTTTGTTATAAGCTGAAATAAGAAATAAAGCCGAAATCAAAATTCTACCAATTAAGTCCAAAAGATTAGCCATTAAAAAAAATTAGAATGATTTTTGATTAATGTCAAAAAAAGATTGTTTAATTCAGGTTTTTTTTAAAAGTCTCAGTATTACAGGCACTATAAACAATATCATTAATAAGCGGATGATATGGTGAAAAGAAACAAATTCTGGATCAAGGTCGAAAAAGATTGCAATGACAGCTACCTCATAAATTCCTCCAGGGCAGTACGATAGCAACAATGTAAAGAAGTTTTTATCAATTATTAATCCCGCAAAGACTGCTGCAGCAACACCTAATGCTACTAATAAGAAAGTTGCTACAAAACTATGTAATGCGTTTCTTCCTATTTCACTTAAAGTTTTACCGGCAAATCTACATCCCACTGAGGAACCTAAAATTAATAAACAATAATCGATAATGTTAGGAGATATTTGATAACTTGCAACCTCTGTGATTTGCAGTAAACCACTTGCTACTAAAGTTCCTGTTAATAAAGCAGCTGGAACTTTTAATTTGTCAAAGAACAAAATCAAAATTACCGACAATAAAATTAAAATTATTAAGTGATATAAATTTTGATTTGTGATTACTTTTTCAGAAATATTTACGCTATCTACATCGTAAAAACTATTCACAATGAAAGGAAAAACTGTAATTATAATAATTAATCTTATTAGATGAGATGTAGCTACTTGACTTAGATCAGTCTTTGCATCTTCAGCCAATATCATTAATGGACCTAATGCACCTGGTGCAGCTGAAAAAATAGAAGTTTTTTTCTCATATTTAGAAAACTTTTCTAAATATTTTGAAACGATTAGAACACTTAAAATTATGTAAATTAACATTATAAAAGAGGTCCAGATCCAATCTTGCATTTGACTAAATAAATCTTTGTCTATGTAGTTACCAATATAAAGACCAAGAATAATTAATATCGAGGATAATACTAATCTTGGCATTTTAGTTTTAAGACCCATCAATGAAGCCAAAGAAGTTATTAGCATTGGCCCTAAGAACCATGCTAAAGGAATCTTAAAATATTCAGCAATTACAGCACTTGGTATTGATATTATGATTACAGATATAAACGGTATTGAAAATATCTGTTTAAAATTTTCTTTATTAAAAGGAATAGCTTGGTTATTCTGCATCATTCATGATTTTAGGATTTATAGGAACTGGTAAAATTTCATCATCAATTATCTTTGGTATTTTTAAATCAAAGCTCAAAATTAAGAGAATTTATATATCTTCAAGAAATAGAAACCTAGCTAAAAAACTATCTAAAAGTTATGGAAAAGTAAAAGTATTAAACAATAATCAAGAAATAATAGATAAATCCTCAGTAATATTATTAGGTGTAACACCTAATGTTGGTAATAAAATATTACCTAAATTAAAATTTTCGAAAAATAAAAAAATAATAAGTCTTATTTCAACAATTAATTTGGATAAACTTAAAAGAATTACTAAAAATAAAAATATTGCTAGAGCCACACCCTTACCTCCAATCGAAATTAAAAAAGGGCCAATTATTATTTGTCCACCAAGTAAATTTGCTAAAAATATTTTCAAACATTTAGGGCAAGTTTTAGAAGTAAGAAATGAAAAACTAAGCTATAAGTTTTGGTCTACCGCTTCTTTAATGGCGACATACTATGAGGTACTTAATACGAGTTCTAAATGGTTGAGCAAGAAAGGTATTAACAAAAAATTAGCTGATACATATATAGCTGAATTATTTTTAGCATTGAGTCAGGATGCACTAAATAAATCATCTCAAGGGTTTAAAAAACTCGTAGCGGACTCACAAACACCAAAAGGCCTTAATATGCAGGTTCTTAATGAATTGAAAAAAGGAAAATTCTTTACTAAATTTAGTAAAGCTCTTGATAATGTTTATAAAAGAGTAAGTAAGTAAATCATGGAATATTTTATACAACAATTGGTTAACGGGATTACTTTAGGTTCGATTTACGGACTTATCGCAATTGGTTACACCATGGTCTATGGAATTATTGGAATGATTAATTTTGCTCATGGTGATATTTTTATGATCGGAGCTTTTGTTGCTTTAATATCATTTATTATCTTCGGTTTAACCGGGGTGGCATTACCAATTATTTTACTTTTGGTTTTACTAATAGCTATGCTTTTTACAGCTTGCTATGGGTGGACAGTTGAAAAATTAGCCTACAAGCCTTTAAGAGGATCTTTTAGATTAGCTCCGCTTATATCTGCTTTAGGTATGTCGATTGTATTACAAAATTATGTCCAAGTTTCTCAAGGTGCAAGAGTAAAACCAATGCAGCCGTTATTTTCAGGAGGATTAGAGTTTTTTAAGAATTCGGAATTTATTGTTACGGTTAGTTATCTCCAAATTTTTATAGTTGTATTGACAATTATTTTAATGGGAATTTTTACATATTTAATCACTAAAACTGATTTAGGAAGAGCACAAAGAGCCTGCGAACAAGATAGAACAATGACCGCTTTACTTGGAATTAATGTTGATAGAACAATTTCAATTACATTTATAATCGGATCTTCTTTAGCATCAGTAGCAGGAATGATGTTTGTACTTTATTACGGCGTAATTGATTTTTACATAGGATTTTTAGCTGGCATAAAAGCTTTTACTGCAGCAGTTTTAGGCGGAATAGGATCGTTGCCTGGAGCAATGTTAGGCGGCTTGTTAATCGGACTTATAGAAACCTTCTGGGCTGGATATGTTTCTCTTGAATACAAAGATGTTGCAGCTTTCAGTGTTTTAATTGTAGTTTTAATTTTCTTTCCAACTGGATTTCTTGGAAAGCCAGATATCGAGAAAGTTTAATGGAAAAACAAGATATAATTAAATCATTTAAAGACAGTTTGTTTACTGGCTTGATAGCCTTAGCTTTATTTGGCCCTATTGTTGGACTTAGAACTGCATCAAAAGGTGAAGGGCTATTCATAACACCGCAATGGGGTGTAGTTTTTTTACTTGTTGGATTATGTATTTTAGGAAGATTTTTAATTAATATCAATTCTGCAAGAAGAACAGAATTTAAAATTTTTTCAACTCTGTCATCTAAGTTTTCAAGTATTACCGAGGATAAAGCAAAACATTTTGCAATTACAGGCATTTTGTTTGCAGTGGTATTTCCGTTTCTTCCATTTACCGACAGATACTTTATGGATGTAGCAATAATGATTTTAACTTATATCATGTTAGGTTGGGGTTTAAACATTGTAGTTGGTTTAGCCGGTCTTCTTGATTTAGGTTATGTAGCCTTTTATGCTGTTGGAGCTTATTCGTATGCACTTATTGCAACGACTTTTGGTTGGTCTTTTTGGATTTGTTTGCCATTAGCCGGCCTTTTCGCTGCGTTCTTTGGAATTTTGCTAGGCTTTCCAGTTTTAAGATTGAGAGGAGATTATCTAGCTATTGTAACATTAGGTTTTGGGGAAATTATTAGAATTATTTTAATCAATTGGTATGAAGTTACAAATGGCCCAGACGGTATAACAGGAATTCCTAGACCATCATTCTTTGGTTTACCTTTTAAAAGATCGCCAGATGAAGGTGAAATGAGTTTTCATACTTTTTTTGGATTAGAGTACTCCACTATGCATAGAATAATTTTCTTGTATTATTTAATTTTAGTTTTAGCTCTAATCACTAATTACTTTACATTGAAGATCAGAAAGTTACCTGTTGGAAGGGCTTGGGAGGCTCTACGAGAAGATGAAATTGCTTGCAAGTCTTTAGGTGTTAATCCCACAAATACTAAGTTGACAGCATTTGCAATTGGAGCAATGTTTGGAGGGTTTGCAGGATCTTTTTTTGCTACAAGACAAGCTTTTATAAGTCCAGAAAGTTTTACTTTTATAGAGTCAGCAATCATAGTTGCCATTGTAGTTCTTGGAGGCATGGGTTCTCAGACTGGAGTAGTCTTAGCTTCAATTTTTTTAATAGGAATAACAGAAATATTTAGAGATTTAGAACAATACAGAATGATCGCTTTTGGAGGAGCTATGGTTCTTATTATGGTTTTTAAACCTAAAGGTATTTTAGCTAATAGAAAGCCAACTATCTTAATGCACGGAGATAAAAAATGAGCAATTTATTATCAGTTGAAAAATTGACAATGAAATTTGGCGGTCTAGTAGCCATAGATGATTTAAGTTTTGATGCAAAAAACAATCAAATCACTTCTATTATCGGTCCTAATGGAGCTGGAAAAACTACAGTCTTTAATTGCTTAACAGGCTTTTATAAACCGACTACTGGCCAGATGTATTTACATCAGGCTGACAATAAAGTTTCCTTAAGAAAGTACACTGATTTTAAGATAGCTCATGTAGCAAAAGTAGCTAGAACTTTTCAAAATATAAGATTGTTTCCAGCGATGTCCGTGTTAGAAAATCTTTTAGTTGCTCAACACAATGAGTTAATGATTGCTTCAGGATACTCACTTTATGGCTTACTTAATTTAAAATCTTATAGAGATAAAGAACAATTAGCGGTGAATAAAGCAAAGTATTGGTTAGATATTATAGGATTGACACATAGGGCAGACGACAATGCAGGAGATCTACCATATGGAGATCAACGAAAATTAGAAATTGTGAGAGCGATGTGTATTGAACCTAAACTCTTATGTTTAGATGAACCGGCAGCTGGACTTAACCCAAAAGAATCCGCAGAGTTAAATAAACTTTTGAAATTTATTAAAACTGAAAAAAAAACAGGAATTTTATTAATTGAGCATGACATGAGCGTTGTGATGGGTATTTCCGATCACGTTGTAGTATTGAATTATGGAAAAAAAATATTTGAAGGAACTGCTGAGCAAACAAAAAAAAGTAAAGAAGTAATTGAGGCATATCTAGGAGTGGATGAATAATGCTTAAAATTTCAAACGTCGAAACATTCTATGGAAAAATACAAGCCCTTAGAGGAGTTGACATAGACGTTAACGATGGGGAAATAGTTTCTCTAATAGGTTCAAATGGCGCCGGTAAGTCTACTTTATTAATGACCATAAGCGGTGTTAACAAAGCCAGAAATGGAAATATAACTTTTAATGGTGAGAGAATTGAAAACAGAGATCCACATAAAATAGTTGATCTAGGGATATGCCAAGTCCCTGAAGGAAGAAGAATATTTTCAAGATTAACTGTTGAAGAAAATTTAAGATTAGGTGCTTACACAAATGAACTAGGTAAACATTTTGAGACAGATATCAAAGAAGTGTATGACTTATTTCCAGTATTGAGTGACAGAAAAACACAAAGAGGGGGAACATTATCTGGAGGAGAGCAACAAATGCTGGCAATAGGTAGAGCGCTAATGAGCAAACCAAAAGTATTACTCTTAGATGAACCTTCTTTAGGGATAGCCCCAAAACTGGTAAATCAAATATTTGCCTCAATAAAAAATATTAATAAAGAAAAAAATGTTACTATTTTTCTAGTTGAGCAAAATGCAAAAAAAGCACTAGAGCTAGCAGATCGTGCCTATGTTTTAGTTAATGGCAAAGTTACCATTATGGGTTCTGGTCAAGACCTACTTAAAAACAAAGATATTCAAGCAGCCTACCTCGAGGGTGGGACAAAAAATTAAGTTTTTTTCATATTTACAAGTTCATATTTAAGGTGTTCAATATCAATAATTAATTAATTAATAACAAAGGGAAATAATATGTTTAGAACGTTTAATAAACTTCTTTCATTAATTGCCGGAACATTAATGCTTGCAACAGTATCTGCTAAAGCTGACGTTGTTGTTGCTTCTGCTGGACCTATGTCTGGTCAGTACGCTTCATTTGGTTCTCAGTTAAAAGCTGGAGCTGAAATGTGGTTAAAGCACGTTAATAAAAAAGGCGGAATTAATGGTGAGAAAGTTAAATTAGAAATTGGAGACGATGCTTGTGATCCTAAACAAGCTGTAGCTGTAGCCAACAAATTTGCTGGTCAAGGTGTAGCTTATGTTGCAGGTCACTTCTGCTCTGGTTCTTCAATTCCAGCTTCTGCGGTTTACAATGAAGAAGGAATTATTCAAGTTTCACCAGCTTCAACAAATCCAGCGTTAACGGATAAAGGTGGTAAATATACTTTTAGAGTTTGTGGTCGAGATGATCAGCAAGGTGAAGTAGCTGGTAAATTCTTAGCTGATAACTATAAAGGTAAAAAAGTAGCTATCCTTCATGACAAAACTGCTTACGGAAAAGGTTTAGCAGATGCGACGAGAAAAAATATGAAGAAAGCTGGCCTTAAAGAAGCTATGTACGAAGCTTATACAGCAGGTGAAAAAGATTACTCTGCTTTAGTTTCGAAACTAAAATCTAATAACATCGATGCAGTTTATCTTGGTGGTTACCACACAGAAGGTGGTTTGATCGTAAGACAAATGAGAGACCAAGGTATGAAAACTAAATTAATCAGTGGTGACGCTTTAGTTACAGCTGAATATTGGGATATTACAGGTGATGCAGGTGAAGGTACGTTAATGACTTTCTCTCCAGATCCAAGAAATAACCCTGCAGCTGCAGATGTTGTAAAAGAATTTAAAGCTGCTGGTATTGAGCCAGAAGGTTATGTTCTTTACTCATACGCTGCGTTACAAGTATTTGAACAAGCTGCTAACCAAGCTGGATCAAACGACCCTGCTAAGGTTCTTAAAGTAATGAGAAAAGGTAAGTTTGATACTGTAATCGGTTCACTAAGCTTTGATAAAAAAGGTGACGTGAGCTTACCAGGTTACGTATTTTATGAGTGGAGCAAAGGTAATTACAAAGAACTGTAATTCAATCGCTTAACTAATTTAAAAGGGGGCTTAGGCCCCCTTTTTTATTTATAGAAAGGAATTTATGGAAATAACTTATGATGATTTTAAGAAAGTGCAGATTAAAGTCGGCACTATTTTAGAAGCAAAAGTAAATGAGAAAGCAAGAAAACCTTCATTAGTAGTTAAGGTAGATTTTGGGAAAGAGATAGGTATAAAACAATCTTCAGCGCAGATTACTCACTATTACACTCCTGAAAATTTAGTAGGAAAACAAGTTATTGGAGTTTGTAATTTTCCGACAAAAAATATAGCTGGCGTTACATCAGAAGTTTTAGTTCTTGGCGCAATTGAAAAGGACGGAAAAGTTGTCCTAGTGCACCCGTCTCAGAAAACTGATAATGGTCTAGACATTGCTTAAATGAGTTCTGAAACATTTAATTGGAGCTGTAGACATACATGGTCAAGAAGTGCCAAAAATACATTTTGGTGTTTACTTGGTTGCTCTATTGGTGATTTTGGAACTATTTTATTTTTTCAATTAACAAAAATTCCTTTTCCTGTTTTAGCAATCATGGTTTTAGCGATAATCAATGGGATTATTACCAGCATTATTTTAGAAACAATTATTTTATTAAGACAAAATTTTTCTTTAAAGTTAGCTTTTAAAACAGCTGTTGGAATGAGTTTAATCTCAATGGTTAGCATGGAAATTGCTATGAATGCTACAGACTATTTTCTTACAGGAGGAGCTATTTTAACTTGGTGGGTTGTGCCAATAATGTTAGCTGTTGGTTTTGTTACGCCTTGGCCATATAATTATTGGAGACTCAAAAAATTTAACGAAGCTTGCCATTAAGTAATTTTGTTTAAGATTTTATCCTTAAAAACAAAATGATGAACAATCACTGCAAGTATATGCAGACTTACAAGTGCTAATAATAAGTAATTAGCGTAAATGTGAACTTGGTAATAAGCATCAGCTAAAACAAAATTATCTTTTTCAAATCCATATTTAAAAAATATAAAATTAAGTATTTCCCCCATATAAAGTTTTTTAAGAATTCCAGAAATAGTTATGGAAAAAATAGTTACATAAAGCAAAAAATGGTTAGCCTTTCCAATCAAGACCTGTCCTTTGAAAAAACTTTTGCTTTCAGTTGGGCTAGGGTTAAAGAATTTCCAAATTAGTCTAAATAAAGTTAAGTAAAAAACAGTAATTCCGATTAATATATGAATATTTTCTAATTCAATTCTCTGATCAGAAAATTCCAATCCTACTAAATAAAAACCAAAGGGAACTTGCACCAAAAGGACAATAAAGGTAATCCAATGAAACAATTTAGCTAGTAGACCATATTTGTCAAAACTGTTAAAAAATTGCATACTAAATTATTAATTATATATGTTTAAAATCAAAACGATAGTTGTCGCAACATTTATATTAATTTCACAGCAATTATATGCCGCACAGTCTGTTGAAGAAATAATAAAAGGTAGAAAAGCAATGTTTAGTGAAAACTACCAAAATGCAAAAAAAATATCAATTCTATTGAAATCTAAAAAAATTGAAGAAGCAAAACCTTTAATGAAAAAAATTTCAGATAACTACAAAAAACTTTTAGATTATTTTCCTGAAAATACAAAAGAAGGTTTTAAAACAGAAGCACTACCAAGCATTTGGGAAAATAAAGATGAGTTCAACGCTTTAATGCAAAAAGCTTCAGATGATATGTTAAAGCTAGCTAAAGCAATAGATACTGCGGATGACCTTCGAGCAGTTCAAAAAGAACTTATGTGGAGTAATTGTTCGGCTTGTCATAGTAGATTTAGAGCACCACATTAAATTTAAATGCAACTTCTACCCCTAATATTATTCGGTATAGCTACAGCTTTCTCTCCTGGACCAAATAATATTATGACATCTTATACAGCTTTTAATTTTGGATTTAGAAAAGCCATTCCTACAATGCTTGGAGTAATTATCGGATGGACGCTTTTAATTATTCTTTTGCAACTTACATCTGGAGCTATTTTTCAAAAGTATGCATTTATTCAAACTACAATAAAAATATTAGGATCAATCTACTTATTATACATGGCATACAAATTATCTTTTGCAGGACAAACAAAAGATAAAAAAATTGATCCAAAACCAGTTACTTTTTTAAATACTTTTTGGTTTCAATTCGTAAATCCTAAAAGCATTATAGTTGGCTTAACATCAATTTCTTTATTTATTGATACGCAAAATAATTACTTAAGGGACTCGATTGTTTTAACATTTGTATGGTTTTTGATGGCTGTTGGAAGCCAAACAGCTTGGTGTCTAATGGGTAAATATATGAGAAAATTCGCCACAAGTGATAAATTTATTAAGAATTTTAATTACACAATGTCTTTTTTACTTATCGTTTGTGTAATTTTGTTCTATGTATAGCGCATGAAATTTAATAGTAAAAATTCCTTTAAATCATTAGATAATATTTCATCATCAGGTAAAGATTATAAAATCTTCAATTTAAAAAAAGCCGAAAAAAATGGTTTAGACGGAATTTCAAAACTACCAAAATCTCTCAAAGTTTTATTAGAAAATCTACTTAGATATGAGGATGATTTAACAGTGGATAAAAAACAGATTTTAGCAATAAAAGAATGGTTAAAAAATAAAAAGTCTAACACTGAGATAGCTTACAGACCAGCACGTACTTTATTACAAGATTATACAGGAATTCCTGCAATCGCTGACCTAGCAGCTATGAGAGATGCAGTAAAAGATAAAAATAAAAATCCAGATAAAATTAATCCATTATCCACTGTTGATTTAGTTATAGATCATTCTGTGATGGTCGACGAGTATGCATCAGGAAAATCATTCAATCAAAATGTTGAGAGAGAATTTTCAAGAAATGGTGAACGATACTCCTTTTTAAAATGGGGACAAAAAGCATTTGACAATTTTAGAGTTGTTCCTCCCGGTACAGGAATTTGTCATCAAGTAAATTTAGAATATTTGTCTAAAGTTGTTTGGTCATCAAAAAGCGGAAATGATTTATACGCTTATCCAGATACTCTAGTTGGAACTGATAGTCATACAACAATGGTGAATGGTTTATCAGTCTTAGGTTGGGGTGTTGGAGGAATAGAGGCCGAGGCAGCAATGTTAGGCCAGCCTATTTCAATGTTAATTCCAGAAGTCATTGGCGTAGAGCTAAAAGGAAAATTAAAAGAAGGAACAACTGCTACAGACTTAGTTTTAATTATTGTTGAAAAGCTAAGAAAAAAAGGTGTAGTTGGGAAATTTGTAGAGTTTTATGGTGAGGGTTTAAAAAATTTAACCTTAGCTGATAGAGCAACAATTGCAAATATGGCTCCTGAATATGGAGCTACATGTGGTTTCTTTCCAATTGATGATGAAACTCTAAAATATTTAAAATTATCTGGAAGAGATCAAGAAACAATAGCTTTAGTAGAGAAATATTCAAAAGAGCAAGGTCTTTGGGCAAGCAATGATGTTGTGTTTACGGATACTCTCTCATTAGATGTTAGCAGTGTAGTAACAAGCATTTCTGGACCTAAACGACCTCAGGATAAAGTTTTACTTACTGAGGCTTCAACTGCATTTGCAAAAGTTTATAAAGAAAATGCAAAAAGAGATAAGGCTATTGAGTCTAAAGTTGAAGGCACTGACTTTAATATAAAAGATGGTGATATTGTAATTGCTGCGATAACATCTTGCACAAACACCTCAAATCCAAGCGTAATGATTGGTGCAGGTCTTTTAGCGAAAAAAGCACATGAAAAAGGACTAAAAATTAAACCTTGGGTAAAAACTTCACTTGCACCAGGATCACAAGTTGTAACTGACTATTTAGAAAAAGCAGGTTTAAATAAATATTTAGACGAACTTGGTTTTAATTTAGTTGGTTATGGCTGTACGACTTGTATTGGCAACTCTGGACCTTTAAATCAAAATATATCAGATGCCATAAATAAAAATGATCTTTACGCTGTTTCAGTTTTATCTGGAAACAGGAACTTTGAAGGGAGAATTAATCCAGATGTAAAAGCTAATTACTTAGCCTCACCTCCACTTGTAGTTGCCTATGCCCTGGCAGGTAATATGAATTTTGATATGTACAAGTCACCACTTGGTAAAGATAAAAATGGCAAAGATGTTTTCTTAAAAGATATTTGGCCAAGTAATAAAGAAATTGAAGATTTGATGTTAAGTTCCTTAAACGCAGATATGTTTAAGCAAAGATATTCAAATGTATCAAAAGGACCTAAAGAATGGCAAGCTATCAATACAACAGATAGTGATATTTATAACTGGGAAGCTAATTCTACATATGTAAAAAGACCACCATTTTTTGATGATTTACCTGATCAACCAGAGGGTTTTAAACCGATCAATGACGCAAGAATTCTTTTATTATTAGCAGACACAGTAACTACGGATCATATTTCACCAGCAGGAAGTATTAAAAAAGAAAGTCCAACTGGCGATTATTTTATGAAACATCAAATACAACAAAAGGATTTTAATTCCTATGGCGCGAGAAGAGGAAATCATGAAGTAATGATGAGAGGAACTTTTGGAAATATAAAAATTAGAAATGAAATGGCTCCTGGTACTGAAGGTGGATTTACAACTTTGCAGCCAGACGGAAAAGTAATGAGTGTTTACGAAGCTGCGATGGAGTACAAAAAAAGAAAAAATGATTTAGTTGTAATTGCCGGCAAAGAATATGGAACAGGTTCGTCTAGGGACTGGGCAGCAAAAGGAACTAAACTTCTAGGAATTAAAGCTGTTTTAGCGGAAAGCTTTGAGAGAATTCATAGATCTAATTTAATTGGAATGGGTGTTTTGCCCTTACAGTTTAAAGAGGGTTTTGATCGAAAAAAATTGAACATTACAGGAGCTGAGTTAGTTTCAGTTGTAAATATTGAAAAAGGTGTAAAGCCAAGACAAGAGGTGACTTGTGAAATCAAATATCAAGACGGAACTAGCAAAAAAATTCCAATGCTTTGTAGAATTGATACTGCTAATGAAGTGGAGTATTACAAAAACGGAGGAATTTTACAGTATGTTTTAAGAAATATGCTTGCTAATTAAATGAGAGATATAAAAGTAAAAGTTCATCCGTCAAAATCAAATCTAAAAAAAGAAGATCAATTAGCTTGGAAAATTGCTGAGATTGCATCAGATAAAGCGAAATTAGATAAAGATGCAGTTGATATGGTAATTAATAGAATTATTGACAATGCATCAGTAGCTATTGCCTCTTTTAATAGATCACCAGTTACATCAGCAAGAGCAATGGCTCTAGCACATTCTAGAAAAAAAGGTGCTACAGTTTTTGGTTTAAATCCAAAAATTAAAGTAGATTGTGAGTGGGCTGCATGGGCAAATGGAACAGCTGTGAGAGAATTAGATTATCATGATACTTTTTTAGCAGCGGATTACAGTCATCCAGGCGATAATATTCCTGCAATCTTAGCAGTTGCACAACAAAAAGGATGTAATGGTAAAGATTTAATAAGAGGAATACTTACAGGTTATGAGGTGCAAGTAAACTTAGTAAAAGGCATTTGCTTACATGAACATAAAATTGATCATATAGCTCATCTAGGTCCAAGTGTTGCAGCTGGTTTAGGAAGTTTATTAAACTTAAAAACAGATGTGATTTATCAATCTATTCAACAAGCATTACATACTACTGTCTCTACAAGACAATCTCGAAAAGGAGAAATATCTAGTTGGAAAGCTTTTGCACCAGCACATGCTGGCAAGCTTGCAGTGGAGGCAGTCGATAGATGTATGCGAGGCGAGGGCGCTCCTTCACCGATTTATGAGGGAGAAGATAGCGTCATAGCTTATGTTTTGTCTGGACCAGATAAAGAATATTCCGTTCCATTACCAAATGTAAATGAGCCTAAGCGAGCGATACTTGAAACTTACACCAAAGAGCATTCAGCAGAATATCAATCCCAAGCTTTGATTGATTTAGCTAGAAGCTTAAATAAAAAAATTTCTAATATTGGTGATATTGAAAATATTTTAATTGAAACAAGTCACCACACTCATTACGTAATTGGTACCGGAGCAAATGATCCTCAAAAAATGGATCCAAAAGCAAGTAGGGAAACTTTAGATCATTCTATAATGTATATTTTTGCAGTAGCGCTAGAAGATGGTGCTTGGCATCATGTAAAATCCTACACTCCTAAAAGAGCGCAAAGAAAAAGCACTGTTGAACTTTGGCAAAAAATTTCAACTAAAGAGGATCCAAAATGGACTGAAAAATATCATGATCCTAACCCTAAAAATAAATGTTTTGGGGGAAAAGTAGTTATTACAATGAAAGATGGATCTACAATATCAGAAGAAATTAACGTTGCAGATGCACATCCAGCTGGCAAAAAACCTTTTTTGCGTAAAGAATATATAAATAAATTCAAAAGTTTAACTGAAGGCATTATTTCAAAAAAAGAGTCGGATAGATTTTTAAAATGTGTGCAAAATCTCTCAAAATTAAAAGCAAAAGATTTAACAGGTTTAAATGTAGAGGTTACCTCATCAGTGAAAAATAAATCCAAAAGTAGTAAGGGTATCTTTTAATTATTTGATTTTCTTTGCTAAGTCATTAGCACTTAACCAAGCATTTTCAACTTTAGGACCGATAAACCAATCAGCGCACAATCCTAACCTCAATTTTTTGTTCCAATAACTTTTTAAAGGTGAACCATTTAAATTATATGAATATTTCCATCCGTGTGTTTTTTTGAAAATAATTTTATTTTTTTTATACCCTGTAAAGTTTAAAAATTTTGAAATCAAAGTATTTTCTGCTTTATTACTTTTTTTATAATGATTTATATTTTTTTTAGCCCACTCAACCGAGGACTGCAATGTCCAAAGAGAATTTGAAGAGTTAAATCTACTTTTACTATTTTCATGAGCTGCCCAAGTTAAAATATCATCATTAAATTTTATACTACTCACAGGAACAGCTTTTTGATTTTTAAAAGCTAACATTGTTGTAATGTTTGGCTCCATATTTATCTTTAAATTCGATATTTTTTTTTCTAAATATTTTCCTGCTATTTTTTTTGATTGAGGGAATGGACAAGTTAATATTATTGACTTAGCTTGAATATATTCACCATTATCTAGTTTTATTTCCCAGAAGAATTTATTATTAAAAATTGATTTGACTGAAGATTGAAAATTTTTTTTTATTTTTTTGGTATAAAATTTAGAAATAAAATTGTTGCCTTTCATGCCAATAAATTTTTCTGAAATTTCTTTTTTTTCAAAGGTAAAATCTAAATGATTTCCAGTCCAAATTTGTGCTTCTTTTTTTTTACAAAGAGTTTTTATAAACTTTAAAAATTCTTTCGATTTTGGAGAAATATATTGAACCCCATGGTCAAAACTTAAATTTTGTTTAAATCTTTTATTTGATGCGCGTCCTCCTGGGCCTCTAGCTTTTTCAAGAATATGCACAGAGTACTTTTTTGAGAGAAGGTAAGCTATTGTAGAGCCAGATACACCTGACCCTATAACACAAAAGTCCAACATTATAAGAACAAAAATTTATATTTTTCATTAATTGAAAGAACTTCATAACTTACAAGCCCTCCAATTATCAATTGTATTGAAATTACTAAAATTACAAATAAACCTAAATATCCAAGCCAAATATGTTTTTTGATATATTCAGCAAAAAAACTTGCAAGGGTAGCTATTAAAAACACTGATAATAGCAAACCTATCACCATTAAATGAAAATTACCCTTAGAAGCTGCAACAACAGCAATAGTATTATCAAAACTTAATGTAAGATCTGCAATTAAGACTTGATAAACTCCCATGCTAAAACTTTTAGTTTCAGAGGACTTAAGTTGTGGTGTTTTAATTTTATTTTTTCCAAAAAAGTCTTGTCTTAAATTGTTAATAACCCATAGAAGCAAAACACCGCCAAGGATTTTAATCCAAGCAAATTCAAACAGATAATTAGCTCCGGATGCAAAAACAATTCTAAACAAGAATGCTGCAGCAACACCCCATGCTATAATTTTTCTTCTATTTTCTGTTGCAAATCCCGCAGCGATTAAACCTATTATGATCGCGTTATCCGCAGCCATAACTATATCTATGAGGATTATTTGTACTGAGATAATTACTTGCTCTAACATTCGAGAATCAATGTATATAAGGTTATTAAGATATATTAAAGAATAAAATGGAACTGTTAAAAAGCTCATCAAAATTTTCAAAAAAACAAATAATTTTGTTGTCCATACCGGTTTTTTTTTCAAACATGGCTATTCCATTAGTAGGAATGGTTGATACAGGTTTGATGGGTAATTTAAGCGAATCTAAGTATTTGGCAGCAACCAGTATAGCTACATCAGTTATGACTATGATTGTTTGGAGTTTTGGTTTTTTAAGAATGGGGACTGTGGGAATAGTTGCACAGGCTTATGGAAGAAGCGATTATAGGGAGATAGTAAAAACGATTTTAAGAAATTTAGTCCTTGCTTTAATTGCAGCATTTATAATAATTATTTTCTTTCCAGCCTTAAAAATTGCAATTAGTTATTTTTTCTCTCCCTCTGATGAAACAGAGGTATTGATAAAAGATTATTTAAATGTGAGAATTTTTTCAATACCTGCAGAATTAATTATTTATGTTCTAGTGGGTTTTTATTTAGGTATACAAAAAACTAAAATTTCAAGTTTTTTGATTATTGTTCTATCAAGTTTGAATATCATTTTTAGTTCTTTGCTGGTACTAACATATAATTTAGACGTTTTTGGTGTTGCTCTAGGAACATTAATTTCAAGTTATATAACCTTAATTATTTTCCTGTTATTTACCTATAATTATATTATTCAAAAATTTAAAGTTATTCCTAAATTTGAAAATTTAGTAGTAAAGTCCAAATTACTGAAACTTTTTAATATAAATTTAGATATTTTTATAAGAACTTTATTTATAACATTTGCTTTTCTATGGGTAACTTATCTTGGTTCAAAAATTGGAGAAGACTATTTAGCAGTCAATACAATATTAATGCAATTTATAATTTTATCATCATTCTTCTTAGATGCTTATGCATTTTCGACTGAGGGATTAGTAGGTTTTACTTTAGGGAGGAGAAACCTAAAATCTTTTTTAGAGGTTGTAAAAAATTCTCTTTATGTAAGTTTTATCACTGCTATAATTATTTCAATAATCTATTTAATATTTTTTAAAGAAATAATTTATATCATTACTGATATTGAGATTTTAAGATTTATTTCTTTCCAACATATTTTATGGGTAATTATAATTCCACCGATTGCTTGTTTTTGTTATCAATTAGATGGAATATTTATTGGAGCGTCCCAAACAAAAGAAATTAGGAATGCAATGATTATATCTGTTTTGAGTTATATTGGGATATCAATCCTCTTAACAAAATATCTAGACAATCATGGTATTTGGTTATCTCTTTTGTTATTCATGATATTTAGGTCCCTAACTTTACAATATTATTTTAAAAATATTTTGAAAAGATTTTAGATGCAATTTTTATATAAAATACCAGGTTATATTTTACTATTATTTGGTGGATTTTGTTTAAGCTGGGGAGGGTTCATAATTAGATCTTTTGAAGAAGCAAGTATCTGGCAAATATTATTTCTTAGATCATTTTTTTTTGTTTTAGCTCTAACAGCTTTTCTTTTGGTAACTTATAAAAAAAACACCTTTAATATTATAAAGGAGTCTGGCCTCCCGGGATTATTAGGTGGTTTTGTTTTATCATTTAGCTTTGTTGCCTTTGTAGTCTCGATGAGCAACACAACAGTAGCAAATGTCGTGTTTATTATAAGCACTCAAACTATGTTTCTGGCAATATTTGGCTACTTTTATCTAAAAGAAAAAGTTTCTTTAATCGGTTTAATATCAATCTTTCTTGCTATGAGTGGCATTGTTATAATGGTTGGAGACTCTATTTCAGGCGGATCATTATTTGGAAATGTGGTTGCATTAGCAATCCCAATAAATTTTGCGATTTTAGTAATGATAATTAGAAAAAACAATAATGTTGATATGGTTCCGGCAATTTTTTATTCTGGAATATTTAGTTTGATTTACGGTTTTTTCTTAGCAGAGTCCTTTGAATTCACTAAACATGATCTATGGATGGGTTTTCTTCTTGGTGTTCCGCAATTAGCAGTTAGCTTTATTTGTATTACAATTGGATCAAGAAAAGTTGAGTCAGCAACAGTTGGAATTTTAATGTTGATGGAAACTTTATGTGCGCCTATTTGGGTATGGGTATTTTTGAATGAAATTCCTCCAATAAGTGTATTCATAGGTGGTACAGTCATTATTTCTGCAATAATATTGAAGAGTTTTGATAAAAAACAAAGCAAGACTTGAATAATTTGCATTTGACTTTTTACAGTATTTAGAGGAGAGTCCTTTTCGTAACGGGAGAGACCATTTAGGCGCCGAAGGAGCAACCACCCCGGAAACTCTCAGGCAAAAGGACCGTTACCGTAATAACTCTGGAAAGCAGGCGAAAGCCTCACCGAAGGATTAAATCTCTCAGGTACATAGACAGATGGGGTTAGATTAGAAAAGAGTTATTATGGAAGTACAAAAAACAGCTTTATATAATTACCACAAAAACTTAGGAGCAAAATTTGTTCCGTTTGCTGGCTATGAAATGCCTATCCAATACAAAGATGGTATTGTCAAAGAGCATATTTCTACAAGAACACACGCTGGTTTTTTTGATGTATCACATATGGGACAATTTTTTTTAGAAGGGGATGAATCATTAATTGAATCCTTAGAAAAAATTATACCTGCAGATTTAAAAAATTTAAAAATCAACCATTCAAAATATTCTTTTTTACTGAATAATGAAGGTGGAATAATTGATGATTTAATCATTACGAGAACTGAAAAAGGTTTTTGTATAATTTTGAATGCTGCTTGTAAGGAAAACGATATTAAACAAATTTCACAATTTTTAAAAAAAAATCATAAACATCTTTTAAACAACGATTTATCTTTAATAGCATTACAAGGACCTAAATCTGTAGAGATTTTAGAAAAATTAATTCCGGGTGTTGCTAATTTAAAATTTATGACAGGTAGTAATTTTGAATATGAAGGTGAAAATCTTTATGTAACAAGATCTGGATATACAGGTGAAGACGGTTTTGAAATCTCAATTTCAAACACAAAAGTTGAAAAGCTCATAGATTACTTAATCTCAAATGAAGTTAAACCGATAGGTTTAGGAGCTAGAGACACATTAAGATTGGAGGCAGGTCTGTGTTTATATGGTCATGATTTAAATGAAAAAATAAACCCTGTAGAGGCTAATTTAAAGTGGGCTATAGCAAAAAAAAGGAAAGAAGTTGGCGGCTTTAATGGATGGGAAAAAATAAAAAATTTATTAGTAAACGGAAGTGAAAAAATTAGAGTTGGTATAAAGCCAGATGGAAAAGTTATAGCTAGAGAAAATACTAAAATCTTTTCGTCAGATAATAATGAAATAGGATTCGTTACAAGTGGCACTTTTGGCCCGAGTGTGAACGCTCCAGTTGCAATGGGATATGTTAAATCAGAATTTTCTAAAATAGGTACATCTATTCAGCTTGAAGTAAGAGGAAAAAAATATGGGGGTAAGATTTCTGAACTTCCATTTTATAAAAAAAGTTATGTTAAATAAGGGTAAACAAATATGAGTGAAAAAAAATTTTCTAAAAAACACGAATGGGTCTCATTGGACGGAGACGTTGCTACAGTAGGAATAACTAAGCATGCAACAGAAATGCTCGGTGATATTGTTTTTGTGGAGGTTCCTGATGCAGGAAAAGCCGTAGAAAAAGAAGGTCAAGCAGCCGTTGTAGAGTCTACCAAAGCTGCGAGTGATGTTTATTCTCCTATTTCTGGAGAAATTACTGAGGGAAATAAAGCTATTGCTGATGACCCCGGGAGCGTGAATACTGACCCTGAAGGTGCGAGCTGGTTTTTTAAGTTAAAGATAAAAGATAAAGGTGAGTATGATTCCCTTATGTCAAAAGACGAATATGATAAATTTTGTAAGGAGAACCCAAGTTAAATGATTGACGATAATTCAAAAGAATTTATTAAAAGACACATTGGCCCTTCTGAGGAAGATCAGTCTAAAATGTTGCAATACGTTGGGTATAAGTCGCTAGAGGATTTAATGAGCAATACTGTGCCAGAAAAAATCTTATTAAAAGATGATCTTAAAATTGATCAGCCAATGTCAGAAAACGATGCTTTAAAAAAGTTAAAATCTATATCTAAAAAAAATAAAATCTTTAAAAATTTTATTGGAATGGGATACTATAATTCTATTACACCTAATGTAATTCTTAGAAATATTTTAGAAAATCCAGGATGGTACACTTCTTATACACCATATCAGCCTGAAGTTGCGCAAGGTCGTCTTGAAATGCTTTTAAATTTTCAACAATCAATAATAGACTTGACGGGTATGGATATAGCTAACGCCTCTTTATTGGATGAAGCAACAGCAACAGCAGAAGCAGTAGGTTTAAGCCAGAGATTAGATAAGACTAATTCAAAAAAAATATTTATCTCAAGCAATTGTAACCCTCAAACAATTGATCTCATAAAAACAAGAACAAATCCTTTTGGTTTAGAATTGATCATTGGTGATGAAAAAAAAGAACTTACTAAAATTAAAGAGGATATTATTTGTGGAGTTTTATCATATCCTGGCACTTTAGGAGAGATAAACGATCCTAGTGAAAGTATTAGTCAAATACACAAAAAAAACGGTAAAGCTATTTTGATTTGTGATCTATTGGCTTTAGCTAGATTAAAAACTCCAGCTGAACTTGGAGCTGACATTGCTGTCGGAAGCGCTCAAAGATTTGGTATTCCAATGGGATACGGTGGACCTCACGCAGCATTTTTTGCAACTAAAGAGGAATTTAAAAGATCAATGCCGGGAAGAATTATAGGCGTTTCAAAAGATAGACACGGAAAAAAAGCTTACAGGCTCTCTTTACAAACTAGGGAGCAACACATTAGAAGAGATAAAGCAACAAGCAATATTTGCACTGCTCAAGCATTATTAGCTATCATTTCTGCTGCCTTTGCAATTTATCATGGACCTGAAGGAATACTTAAAATAGCGAATAGAACTTCTAAATTAGCTAAAATTTTTGCTGATAACATTAAAACAGGTGGTTACAAAATTTTATCAGATCATTTTTTCGATACCGTTACAATTAAGACCAATGAAAAAACAAATCCTATTTATGAAGCTGCATTAAAAGAGAATATAAACCTTAGAAAAGTTGATAAAGATCATTTATCAGTTGCTTTTGATGAAGCAAAAAAACTTGATGATGTAAACTTATTATTAAAGATATTTGGAATATCGAATGTAATTAAACAAGATGTTAAGGTTGAACTAGATAATCTTCCAAAAAATCTTTTAAGAACTTCAAAATATTTAACTCATCCAGTTTTTAACAAATATCATTCTGAAACTGAGATGCTAAGGTATCTAAAGAAACTAGAAGATTGTGATATTGCACTAAATAGGTCAATGATTGCTTTAGGATCTTGCACAATGAAACTCAATGCAACAGCAGAATTAATTCCTATTACCTGGAAAGAGTTTTCACTTCCACATCCTTTTGTTCCTACAAATCAAATGGAGGGTTATAAGATTCTTTTTAACGATCTAATAAACGACCTGAAAGAAATTACTGGATATGATGCAGTTTCTTTACAGCCTAACTCTGGGGCTCAAGGAGAGTATGCAGGTCTAATGACTATAAGAAAATTCCACAAAAATAATAAACAAGAAAATCGTAACGTTTGTCTAATTCCGGATTCAGCTCATGGAACTAATCCAGCAAGTGCACAAATGTGTGGGATGAAAGTGGTTGTAGTTAATTGTGATGATGATGGAAACGTAGATATAGACGATCTTAAAAATAAAGCTGAAAAACACTCAAAAGATTTAGCTGCTTTAATGGTAACTTACCCTTCTACTCATGGAGTGTTTGAGGAAAAAATCATGGATATTTGTGAAGTTATTCATAAGCACGGCGGACAAGTTTATATGGATGGAGCAAATCTAAACGCACTTGTAGGTGTCGCAAAACCAGGGAAATTCGGACCAGATGTTTGTCATATTAATTTACATAAAACATTTTGTATACCTCACGGTGGAGGCGGACCAGGAATGGGTCCAATTGCTTGTGCTAAACACTTAGCTGAATTTTTACCAACACATGAAATTATTAAAGAAGCCGGCCCTAAGAATGGAATGGGAGCTGTATCAGCTGCTCCTTGGGGTAGTTCAAGTATACTTCCAATATCTTGGATGTATATAAAGATGATGGGTGCTGAAGGATTGAAAAAAGCCTCACAAGTTTCAATTTTAAATGCAAATTACATTTCAAAAAAATTATCCAAAGATTATAAAGTTCTTTACACTGGTAAAAATGGAAATGTTGCACATGAATGTATAATTGATATCCGACCAATTAAAGCAAGTTCAGGTATCTCTGAAGAGGACTTAGCAAAAAGACTAATTGACTTTGGCTACCATGCTCCAACAATGTCATGGCCTGTCGCTGGCACAATCATGATTGAGCCAACTGAGAGTGAGAATTTGGAGGAAATCGATAAATTTTGTAATGCACTTATAAAAATTAAAAAAGAGATAAATTTAGTGGAGTCATCAAAATTTGACAAAATAGATAACCCGCTAAAAAATGCACCTCATACTTATGTCGAATTAGCTTCTAGCGAGTGGAAGCATGCTTACTCAAGAGAGGAAGCAGCTTTTCCAACTGAGTATGTAAAAAATAATAAATATTGGGCACCAGTTGCTAGAGTCGATAATGTTTTTGGAGATAGAAATTTAGTATGTTCATGTCCTTCAATGGACGAATATAAAGATGAAGCCGCTTAATCCTTTTTAATGAAAATTGCTGTTATCGGCTCAGGTATCTCAGGATTATCCTCCGCATATTTTCTTTCAAAAAAATATAAAGTTGATCTATACGAAAAAGACGATCACTTTGGAGGACATTCTTTTACCTACGAGATTAAAGAGGGTGATAAGATTGTTCCAGTAGATTTAGGTTTTATTGTTTTTAATGAGGTCACGTACCCAAATTTAATAAATTTTTTTAATGAATTAAAAGTTCCTTATGAAAAAAGTAACATGTCATTTTCTGTATCAATTAAGAATAGTAATGTTGAATATAGCGGAAGTGGTTTAGGAGGTATTTTTGCCAATAAATTAAATTTTTTTAATTTAAAATTTTTAAATATGATTAGAGAAATAATTTCATTTTATAAAGCCGCTCCAAAATTACTTGAAAATGAAATTAAAGAGGAAACCCTAGGCAGTTTTCTTAATAAAAGAAAGTTATCAAATTATTTTATTGAGTATCACCTAATACCTATGGTTGCAGCTATCTGGTCCATGCCATTTAATAAAGCAAAGGAAATGCCATTAAAATTTTTTTTAAATTTTTTTACTAATCATGGCTTATTTAAATTTAAAGATAGACCACAATGGTTTACAGTTTCAAATAGAAGTAGAGCTTATGTAAAAAAAGTAACAGATAAAATTAGCGGGGAAATTTTTAAAAATTATAAAGTGGATAAGTTAATTAGAAGTGATGACAATATCAGAGTAATTATTGGCAATGAATATATTGACTACGATCAAGTAGTTCTAGCCTCCCATGCAGACCAAAGTCTAAGAATGTTAGAAAATCCAACCGAACAAGAAAAAAATATATTGGAAAAATTTAGTTATGTAAAAAATGAGGCTTATTTACATACTGATGATAGATTAATGCCTCTTAAAAAAAGGGCATGGTCTAGTTGGAACTCTATTTCAGATGGAGAAAAGACATGTATTACCTATTGGTTAAATAAACTACAAAATTTAGATACAACCAAAGATTATTTTTTAACTTTAAACCCTATTTATAAAATTAATGAAAATTCTGTTATAAAAAAAATAAATTTTACTCATCCTTATTTGAACTCAAAGAATACTGCGCTTCAAAAAGACCTAAGACTAATACAGGGAAAAAAAAGGACTTGGTTTTGTGGGAGTTATTTTGGTTACGGTTTTCATGAAGATGGATTAAAATCATCTATAGATTTGATAAATAACTTTAAAATTTGATGAACTCTTGCATTTACAATGGTGAAGTAACTCATACAAGATTTAAACCTGTAAGACATTTCTTAAAATATAAAACTTTCTCATTATTAGTTGATTTAGATGAAATCAATCAATTAGACAGAACAATAAACATTTTCTCTCATAATAAGTTTAACATTTTTAGCTTTTATGACAAAGATCATGGAGAACGTGACGGAAGTAATCTAAAAGAGTGGGTTCTTAAAAATATTAGTAATTTTAATATAAAAGAAAAAATTAATAAAGTTAAAATACTTTGTTATCCAAGAATTTTTGGCTATGTGTTCAATCCTTTAAGTATTTTTTATTGCTACGAGGATAATAAATTAAAGGTGATTTTTTACGAAGTAAAAAATACTTTTAATGAGCAGCATACATATATTTTTAAGATTAAAGAGAGTGAGGAAATAGTTCAAAAATGTAAAAAAAAGTTTTACGTATCACCATTTATGGATATGGAAACTTACTATAATTTTAAATTACTCAATCCTAACGATAAACTTTCAGTCTTTATAAAACAAACAGACCCTATAGGAACAGTTTTAACAGCCACCCAAACAGGAGAGAGAAAAGAATTCAGTTCAAAACAACTTATAGTTAACTTTTTTAAGTATCCTCTAATGACAATTAAAATTATTAGTTCGATACATTTTGAAGCATTACTTTTATGGAAAAAAGGGGCAGTATACAGAAAAAGGAATGCTAAAATAAAAAATAATTTAAGTTACGAAGAATATTAATGAGTTTTATAAAAATTTCAGAAAGATTTGTTTTAAATAAATTAAAGAAAATTTCACAAGGAAATTTAAAACTTATTAATTATGATGGAAAAGTTTTTCACTTTGGTGACTTAGAGAGCAAATTATCCTCAAATATTCAAATTAATAACCCTAATTTTTACTTAAATGTTGTTATGGGTGGAAGCTCAGCTTTAGGAGAAGCTCATATGAAAAAAGATTTTTACACCTCAAATTTAACAAATTTAATTGAACTTACAGCTAGAAATATTAATACAATCTATTCTTTTTCAGGAAGTTTAAAATTACAAAAAATTAAAAATTTTCTGAAAAAAATATTTGCATCGAATACAAAATCCAAAAGTAGAAAATATATTTCAAGACATTATGATTTAGGAAATGAATTTTTCTCATTATGGCTTGATAAATCTCTTACATATTCCAGTGCGGTTTATAAAAACGAGAAAGATGATTTAGATATAGCTCAAAAAAATAAATTTCAAGAGTTGATAAATTTGATGAATATAAGAGATGGAAACAAGGTTTTAGAGATAGGATGTGGTTGGGGTGGCTTTGCTGAATTTTTAGCTAAACATTATGATGTGAGCGTAGACTGTATCACGATTTCAAAAAATCAATATGAATTTACTAAAAAGAAGATATTTGACTCAGGGTTAAACAATAAAGTTAATGTTAAATTTTTAGATTATAGAGACCTGAAGGAAAAATACGATCACGTAGCTTCAATAGAAATGATAGAGGCAGTTGGTGAAAAATATATGGATCAATATTTTGGTACAATTAAAAAAGTACTTAATAATAATGGTACAGCTGCAATTCAAGGCATAGTGATAAAAGATGATTTATTCGAAAGATACAGAGCAAATGAGGACTTTATTCAAAAATATATATTTCCAGGTGGGTTTTTACCGTCAATTAAATTTATGGAAAATATAATTAAAAAAAATAATCTAAAACTTGAACAAATTAATAATTACTCGGACGATTATGCCAGAACTTTAGCAACTTGGAGAGAAAATTTTTTAGGTGTTTGGGAAAAAATTAGCCCTCTTGGTTTTGACGATTATTTTAAGCGTATGTGGGAGTTTTACTTATCTTATTGTGAGGGCGGTTTTAAGTCTAAAAACATTAACTTGATTCAATTCTCTATGTCTAATAGATATTCATCATGAAAAAATTTATAGGACTATGTTTACTAATTTTAACAACAGGATGCGCGAATAAAATGAAACCAACAGATTTTAAAGACCAAAAACCAAGACTAGTTATCGAAAATTATTTATCAGGTAATGTTAAAGCTTGGGGAGTATTACAAAATAGATCTGGGAAAGTTACAAGGCAATTTAAAGCAGATTTAAACGGAAAATGGGATGGGTCACAGCTAATTTTAGACGAAGTTTTTGATTGGAACGATGGAGAAAGACAAACTCGTCAATGGACCATAAAAAAAATTGATGAAAATAATTATGAAGGAACAGCTTCTGACGTTGTAGGCACAGCTAAAGGTTATTCATATGGCCCAGCTTTTAAATTTGAGTATGTATTGCTTGTGCCAGTTAAAGGCAAAAATGTTAAAATTACTTTTGATGATTGGATTTTTATGCAAGATGAGCGTGTGGCAATAAATAGAGCGACAATGACTAAATTTGGTATTAAAGTTGCAGAATTAACTGTAATGTTTGTAAAAGATTAAAATGTTTGAACTTCCTAAATTAGATTACGCTAATTCAGCTCTTTCTCCGATAATGTCAGAGCAAACTTTAGATTTACATCATGGTAAGCACCACCAAACATATATTACAAATCTAAATAATTTTATAAAAGGTTCTGATTATGAAAAATTGTCTCTGGAAGAAATAATTAAAAAATCATCCTCTGAAAAAAAGGCAGGTATTTTTAACAACGCAAGTCAACACTGGAATCATAATCTTTTTTGGAAATGCATGAAACCTAATGGAGGGGGAAACGTTCCATCAAAACTTGAAAATAAAATTAAACAAGATTTTGGAAGTTTTGAAAAATTCAGGGAAGAATTTATCAATGCTGGAGTCACTCAGTTTGGATCTGGATGGTGCTGGTTATCTTTAAAAGAAGATAAGCTTGTAGTAACTAAATCACCAAATGCCGAAAACCCAATCATTCATAATATGAAACCTTTATTAGGGTGTGATGTCTGGGAACATTCTTATTACTTAGATTACAGAAATAAAAGACCAGCTTACTTAGAAAACTTTTTTGATAAACTAATTAATTGGGAGTTTGTTGAATCAAACTTATAACAATTGAATATTTAATCTCTATTTTTTCTTGCAAAGATAAACGATCTTACACATTGAATTACAAAGTAGAGTCCAGTCAGCAACATCATTATTTTAGACGTATCTGCCCAAAAATTTTCAAATGCATATCCGCTTATTAAAGTTCTAATAAAGTCTAACCCACCAAGAAAAATAATAAGACCAAAAATTGCAACAATATGCATAAATAATTTTTTCTTTAATGGAAACTTTATAGCTAAATATGAAAAAACAAATAAAGGAAAACCTAAAAAAGACGGAATGTAAGAAGTTGCAGAATTACTTCCACTAACAAAACTTACTATTATTCCCCAAATAATTAAAAAAATTCCATAATAAAGCGATAACTTTTCAATTGACAAATTTAAAACTCTAAATTCTTTTTTAAATTCTTCATTTTCCATTTAAATAACCTTTTCAAACCCTTCAAAATTAGGATGACCTAAATATAAATTTTGGTGTTGACCAGCATTTTTATGCGCAAGTCTAAAAGCTTCAGATTTAGTCCAATTTACAAAATCTTCTTTTGAATTCCAAATACTGTGTGATGCATAAAGTGTATGATCTTCCTTTTTTTCTCCTTTAACTAAATTAAACTTTTTAAATCCCGGCACATTTTCTAAATGTGTTTCTCTGTTTTTCCATACGTCTTCAAAAGCTTTTTCTTTTCCAAGAACTATTTTAAATCTATTCATTGCTATATACATATTAAAAAAAATTACCAATTCCTAAGGCAGCTGCAACGATTAAAGCAAGCCATATTAACCCTTTTAATAAAAAAAAGTAAAATCCTCCTACAATTATTTTTTTATAAATTTTTTTTCTCATAAATAATAATATAAAAGTTTCAGCCAATAATTAAAGACTTTTTGTCTCAAGTTTAACGTTTAACTAATTTGTCTACTAGAAATAGATAAAGTCTATAAGGCAATATTCTCAAAAATTTTAAGGTTAAAGTTAATCCTTTTGGGAAATGAATTTCAAAAGCATTTCCTTTTACCAAGCCATTATAAATTTTATCTGCGGCGTATTCAGGGGTTTTTAAAAATGGCATAGGAAACTCATTTTTATCGGTCAAGGGAGTTTTAATGAAACCTGGTGATACAACTGAGACCCGCACTCCAAATTTTTTAAAATCAAAGTAAATACTTTCGCTAAAATTAGTTAGAGCAGCTTTTGAAGGACCATAACCGCTTGAATTGGGCAGACCTCTGTAACC
Organism: uncultured Pelagibacteraceae bacterium; assembly: GCA_902624495.1. Lineage (GTDB taxonomy): Bacteria > Pseudomonadota > Alphaproteobacteria > Pelagibacterales > Pelagibacteraceae > Pelagilacustribacter. Next base: position 75,924 of record CACNYH010000002.1, read on the forward strand.
TGCAATCGAAGAAACTATCGAAATGTGTCCTGATTTCTTATTTTTAAAATAATCTTCAACAACTTTTACACAATCAATAACACCTAAAAAATTAACATTAATTACATTTTTAATTTTATCTGGATCTATATTTTGCTCATCTTTTGGCTCGTAAGTTCCACTGGAGAACAAACAAATATCAATATCACCAAAAGAATTTAAAACATCTTTAAAAACATTATTTATTTGGGATTGGTTCGTTACATCTAGAGGAAATGAACTTATGTTGTTATGTTCAGCTAACTCATCCAAAAGTTCTTTTCTTCTTGCAGATACTGCAACTTTCCATCCCTCGTTAGCAAATTTTTCAGCTACTGCCTTTCCAATTCCGCTACTTGCACCTGTAATCCATATTTTTTTCTGATTTTCAGACATAAATTAGTTATACCTTAATTTATGACTAAGAATAAATATTTATCTCTTACATTCATTCTTTTAATAACATTTTTGGCATCTGGAATTGGTGGATATACTACTGCTACTTTTAAAGAACCTTGGTATTCTCAGATAATTCTACCAAGTTTTAATCCTCCGAGCTGGGTGTTTGGACCTGTATGGACAGTTTTGTATATCTTAATGTCAGTAGCAATTTGGCGTATTTGGATAAACTACTATGATAATAAAATTTTAAATTTATATTTTTTACACCTCTTTTTTAATATGATTTGGAGTATTATTTTTTTTGGTTTTCATCAAATAGGACTAGCATTACTAGATTTAGTTTTAATTCTCATATTTATAGTTCTCTTAATGAAAATTTATTATTTGAAGGATAAGATTAGCTTTTCTTTGATGATCCCTTACTTTTTATGGAGCGGTTACGCTTTAGTATTAAATTTTAATATTTTTATTTTAAACTAAATTAAGCTATACACACGCATGAATTACAAAAAAACTTTTAATTTTTTAAAATCTTTACCTGCAAAATTAAATTCATTTTACAAAAAAAAATCAAAATCTGTAATTAAAGTAAATAACAAATCAAAAAATAAGAAAAATTTTGATCCGGTAACTAATTTTGATAAATCTTTTGAAAAATATATAAGATCATTAATTCTAAAAAAATTTCCTAATGACTCTATTATCGGAGAAGAATTTGACGATAAAAAGTCTGATAATCATTTTCAATGGTCTATCGACCCGATAGATGGAACAAGAGCTTTTGTTATTGGAGCACCGACTTGGTCCAACTTAATAGGCCTTTCTTTTAACGAAAAATCAAAAGTTGGTTTAGCAAATTTTCCAGAATTAAATAAATTTTATATAAATGATCAAAAAAAATCCTATATTTTCAAAAATAATAAAAAAAAAATTCTTAAATCTTCTAGTAATAGCAATTTAAAAACAGTTAAAATTATCGGTAACTTTCATGGAACCTTTAGCTATGAAAGGCAAAGGAAAGTTATAAAGAAATTTGGTTGGTCATTTAGGTTAGCTGGATTTGATGCTTTAAATTATTGTTTATTAGCTGAGGGAACAGTAGATGCTGTGATAGAAGCTAACTTAAAGCCTTATGATATTTTACCTTTAATACCCATCATCAAAAACTCAGGCGCAATTGTAACTAATTGGAAAAATGAACCTGCAGAAAAAGGAGGTAATATTATTGCTTCATCTAATAAAGCTTTACATAACAAGATTCTAAGATTACTAAAACCTTTTACAAAAAAATGATTAATTTATTTATAAATAGAGTTTTTAGAGCTATCAAAATAGATATAGATCTTTACGAAGAAGTTGAAAAAGATAAAAAAGCGACTTTTCAAGCAGGTATTGTAGTTGTGTTATCAAGTCTTGCTGCCGGTGTTGGATCTTTGCATTTGGGAGCTTCAAATTTTCTAATCGCTCCTGCGCTTTCTCTTTTAAGCTGGTATGTGTGGGCTTATATAATTTATTTTGTTGGCGTAAAACTCTTTGGGGATATTAAAACTAAAAGTGATCACGGTGAACTTTTAAGAACGATTGGGTTTTCAAGTGCACCTGGATTAATCAGAGTCTTTGGAGTCACACCAGAGTTAATGACAGTAACATTTGTTGGTTCAGCTTTCTGGATGCTTGCTTGTATGGTTGTTGCAGTAAAATCTGCATTAGATTATGATAGCCTTTGGAAAGCATTTGGAGTTGTAATAGTTTCTTGGCTAGTGCAAGCATTCTTTTTATTCTTAATAATTGTTTTATTTAAAGGTTTCTAAAGAGGAAAAATTCTTTTTGAAAGGTTACAACTGTTACAAATTTTGTAGCTATGCATAATTAAGTTTTGTTTTACACTTTCGTGTTCTTTTCTGCATTCTTCACAAATATTATCTACAGTATCTTTGTTATCGTCTACGACAATATGGTCATCGTTTTTCATAAAAATTAATATATCATTAAATCATGAAAAAATATTTATTTATGATTTTAATTATTTTAATAAGCACGTCCGCTCAATCAAAAAATTATAAAAAAGTGTATTTTGCAGGAGGATGCTTTTGGTGTATGGAGGAGTCGTTTGATGGAGTTGAGGGTGTTTTATCTACAGTTTCAGGTTATTCAGGTGGGCATTTAAAAAATCCTACTTATCATGATGTTATTTATAAAGATACTGGCCACGTTGAAGCTTTAGAGCTAACTTATGATCCAAATAAAGTGAACTATGAAAAATTACTTAATATTTTTTGGAGAAACATAGATCCTTTCGACTCAGAAGGTCAATTTTGTGACAAAGGTAAGAGCTATAGATCGGTAATTTTCTATCAAAATCAACTAGAAAAAGAAATTATTGATAAATCTTTTAAAAATTTAGAAAAGAAATTCGGTAAAAAAATTGTCACTTTAGTATGGAAATTTGAGGAATTTTATCAAGCAGAGGATTATCACCAAGATTATTATGAAAAAAATTTTATTCGTTATCTAATGTATAAAAAGGCGTGTAAAAGGGAAGATACCTTGAGAGAAATATGGAATTGAGAAAAATAATTTTAGCAATTTTTTTCGTGGGCTTTGTTAGTTCAGCAAATGCAGAAATAATAAAACCAGCTGAAAATTTATCTGCTTATGATGTTATTAAAATACAATTAAATGCTTTAAAAAATAATGATGATAAAGATAACGGCATAAAACAAACATGGATATTCGCTCATCCTGATAATAAAAAAATGACTGGCCCATATCCTAGATTTAGAATTATGCTCTACGATGTGCATTATAGAATATTGTTAAACCATTTTTCGCATAAGATAGATTTAATTACGAACACTGAAAATAAATTTGTTTATGGAGTAAAAGTTTTAACCGATGAGAAGCAACAATTTTTTTATGAATGGCATGTAAGTAAAGGTAATGAGGAAAATTGTACAAATTGTTGGTTTACTACAGCAGTTTCAATGCCACTTGATCAAGGAAATTCAATTTGAAAAGACCACCTTTTGCTATTCGATACTTAATTATTGGTGCAATATTAGTGGTGCCACCAATACTTAGCACTCATTATGGAACAATATATTTAGGTAAGCATAATGGTGTACTCCTTGGTTTTTGCGTTGGAATAGTTTGTGTATCTTTTGCGTGTTGGAAACTTTTTATTGATGAGTGGAGGGATGACGAGGACTAATGAAATTCGAAATCTCAAGAGAAGGTGCTTTAAAACAGCTCGATGCTTTTATAAACAGTGAATTAACAAATTATAGTTTCAAAAGAAATTTTGATTTAGGGCCAAAAGACAAATCAAATGTATCTTGCTTATCACCTTACATCTCTCACAGATTAATAACTGAGTATGAAGTTGCAAAGTCAGTTTTAGCCAAGTTTCCATATCAAAAAGTTGAAAAATATATCCAAGAAATATTTTGGAGAGTTTATTGGAAAGGTTGGTTAGAACTTAGACCTCAAGTTTGGACTGACTTTATAGAAGATTTAAAAGGATTGAAGGAAGATGATAATTATAAAAAAGCAATCAATGGTGAAACTCAAATTGAATGTTTTAATGATTGGGTAAAGGAGCTTAAAGAAAACAATTATTTGCATAACCATACAAGAATGTGGTTTGCTAGCATTTGGATATTTACTTTAAATCTACCTTGGCAAAAAGGTGCAGAATTCTTTATGAAACATTTATTTGATGGCGATGCTGCTTCTAACACATTGAGTTGGAGATGGGTTGCTGGACTTCAAACTAAAGGAAAGCACTATGTTGCTCAATCATGGAACATAAGCAAGTTTACTAATAATAAATATAAGAATGTTAAATTAAATGAGAACGCTTTACCTATAACAGACAAAAGAGAATATAAATTAAATCCACTTAATTTAATTACAGAAGATAATTCAAATGAAAATTTATTACTATTTGAGAACGAATTAAATTTAGAAAATAAAAATTTAAAAAGATATAAAAATATTTACTTAGTTTTATTGAGTAATGATGCTCGAAAAATAAAGCTTGGACAAAAGGTACTAGATTATAAATCAGAAATGATTAATGACCAAAAAAAAAGATTTGAAGATTTACAAATCATAGATGAGGTAAAATTTCAAACTCTTGCAAATGAAATTAACTCATTTGATGTTGTCCACCCATGCATTGGAGAGAATTTTTCTTTTTTAAATTCTTTAAGAAAAAAGCGAAATTTAGAATTAAATTTCGTTTTGAGTGAGGAAGATAAATTTTCTTGGCAGTTTTCTAACAAAGGATTTTTTAATTTTAAAAACAATATTCCTAAAATTTTGACTAATTTTAGTTTACAATAATTTATTTAGAGGAACACCTCTTAGAACAAAATTTTACTTTATCCCAATTTAGTCTCCATTTTTTTCTCCACGTAAAAGGTTTATTACAAACTGGGCAAGTTTTTTTGGGTAAATTAGCTTTTTTCATTTTTCAAAAGATGTTTATTTTTTATAAATAGAAAATAAGCTGCAATCTCATAGAAAATATTTAATATGAAAAATAGAGGTTTAATTTTGAATATTTTATATAAAAAACTATATTTAGGAACATTTTTCCAAATTATTAAAAAAGACTCTGCTCCATCAATTACTTTACCGTCTTGTATAACATGCATTCTTCTTAAAAGTTCTTTATATGATTTTGAGGTAACTTTCTGAGCTTCATCATTATTAGTTACATCTATCCATTCTACACTGTTATCACTATGTTTTTTGTAATGATTGATTTCGGCTCTACAAATATTACATGAATTGTTAAAAAAAACTTTAACCATTAGTATTTTCTTTTATAAAATTATTGGCAGCTTTAAAAATTCTTATTTTTCTTTCTTTATTCATTTTTTCAGAAACTCTAACCATCATTGCAAGACGTGGATTTTTTAAAAAGAATTTTTTATGTCTATCTATAAATTTCCAATATAATCCGTCCATTACATCACACCAAGGACCTTTTTTAAAATGCATCATTTTAAGAAAATAACTAGAGCCACAAATATAAGGTTTAGTTGCAAATATTCCACCGTCACTAAATAACCCCATTCCATAAACATTTGGCGCCATTACCCAGTCAGATGAATCTACGAACATTTCCATAAACCATTTATAAACTTGTTTAGGATTTATCTCACAAAGATTCATTATGTTTGCCAATATCATTAGCCTTTCAATATGATGTGACCAGCCGTAGTTTTTAGTATTATTGATTGCATAGTCTAACGGATCTAAACCGGTATTTCCGTCATACCAAGATTTTTTCATTTTTCTTTTATGATTAAAAAAATTAGTATTATCCAATCGTTGATCATAGTTTTGGTAAATTCCTCTCATAAACTCTCTCCAACCTATAATCTGTCTAATATAACCTTCTAAGGAATTCATAGGCACTTTATTTTCAATCTTTCTTAACTTCTCTATTATCTCTTCTGGAGTTATTAAACCTAAGTTTATAAGTGGACTTAGCGCGCTATGAAAAACAGTATTTGATTTGTCTGTTACCGCATCCTCATAATCCCCAAAAAGCTTTATTCTCTCTTTCAAAAACTCATCAAGCCACTTACTTGCGTCTTTTCGTGTTGTTGGAAACCAAAATTTATCAGTATTTCCTGGATGATCTTTAAAATTAGAATTAATAAATTTTTTAAGAGTAGTAGTTTCCTTTGTCTCTTTTACCTTGGAAATAACAGGAATTTTAATAGTATTCGGAAGTTTTTTTCTATTTTCTTCATCGAAACTCCATTTATTTCCTTTTGGAGTTCCATTCTTATTCATCAATAAATTCATTTTTGCTCTTACAATTTTATAAAAATTTGCCATGAAAGGCCGTTTATTTTTAGAAAGGTAATCTTTAAATTCCTGCCTTTCCATTAAAAACATTGGAGATCTAACTTGGTTAATCTTAAGTGAATTTTTTTTTCCTAAATTTAATATTCTTTTTTCAAAAAATTTATCCTCAATTTCAAAAAAAGTAATTTCTCTTATTTTTTTTTCTTTAATAGTCTTTTCTAATTTTTTTTCGTAGGATAATTTAAAATCTTTATTTACATCTTTATATATTAAATTAAAATTTTTTGATTTAAGCTCATCTTTAAATGATCTCATTGAAGATAAAAACAACAGTATTTTCAGTTTGTGATGTTTTTCAAAGGTGCATAGACCATAGTCTTCTGCCATAAAAAAAGTATGATCTTTATAATCAGAGAGATATTTTGGGCTAAAAAGTTGATTTCCTAAAATTATAAAAAGCTTCATAAGTAATAAAATACATATTTTATTTAGATATTACACGCGTCATTATTTGCATGTAAATAACCTTTAATAATGTTATTTTTAATTATGAAAAAAGTAATTTTAGGAGCAACCGGATCAATAGGTTCTTCTTTAGCAAAAAAATTAGTTGACAGTGGTGAAGAGGTGCACCTAGTTGGGAGAGATGAGAATAGTTTATCGGAGTTAGCAAAAAATTTAAACTCTACATTTACGGTTTGCGATGTCTTAGAGGAAAACTTTTCTGAAAAAATACTAAATGATTTAAAAGATGAACCTATTAACGGCTTAGCTTTTTGTGTGGGATCAATTGATTTAAAACCATTAAAGTTAACAAAAAAAAGTGACTTTATGCAATCATTCAATTTAAATCTTATTTCTGCAACTGAAGTAATTAAAACTTTAGCAGATAACTTAAAAAAAAATAAAGGCTCAGTCGTTTTATTTTCAACGGTAGCAGTGAAACAAGGCTTTCCGAACCATACAATAGTTTCATCAGCAAAAGGCGCCATAGAAGGTTTGACTCTAGCTTTAGCAGCTGAGTTCGCTCCGAATGTGAGAGTTAATTGTATAGCACCTAGTTTGACAAACTCTAAAATTTCAAATTTTTTACTTAAAAATGAAAAAGTTGCAGAGGGTATTGCCAAAATGCACCCAATGAAAAGAATAGGTGAAGGCGGAGACTCAGCTTCTATGGCAAAGTTTCTCCTAACAGATGAAAGTTCTTGGATAACTGGCCAAATATTAAGTGTTGACGGAGGAAGATCATCTGTCGCATGACAATCTTCAAAAAAACAACTAAATAGTGATTATGAAAAATTTATTAGTAATAGTTTTTACTCTTTTATTAGGCTCAAGTTTAATGGCTGCGGGAAGTGATAGTAGTAGTGGATCATCTTCTGATAAAGAATCTTTATACGAGGATGCAGTAAAACTAGTTAAAAGAGCTGGAAAATTAGAAAAAAAAGATAAGATTGAAAAAGCTAAAAAATTGTACTCACAAGCTTTTAATAAATTGGAAAAAGCATATAAGTCAGACAAAAAAAATCCTGATATTCTTAACTACATGGGTTTCACAACAAGAAAAACTGGAAACTTTGAAAAAGCCGAAAAGTTTTATTTAGAAGGTTTAAGTTTAAAACCAAATCATAACGGTATTAATGAATATTTAGGTGAACTTTATGTGCAAACTAATAGAATAGATAAAGCTAACGAGAGATTAGAAGTTCTAAAGAGTTGTAATTGTAAAGAATATGGTGAACTTGAGTTAATTATTAAAACTAAAGGCTCAAAAGTTTACTAAGATAAATCTACTGCAAACTTTTTCAATTTCTCAATTGGTATAAGTTCTAAAGTCTTAATATTAGTTTTTTTCAAATAAACTAAACAGGCAGCGTCCTCTTCAATAGCTCTTGCATACCAAGAAGCACATACACACCAACGGTCGCCCTCCTTCAAACCTGGAAATCCAAATTCAGGATGAGGTGTAATTAAATCATTACCTACCTTTTTTGACCAAAGTAAAAATTTATACGTTACTTTTGCACAAACTGTATGAACTCCTCTATCATTTTTATCTGTATTACAACATCCATCCCTAAACCAACCAGTTAACGGGTCATTAGAGCAAGGCTCTAAAGGCTCTCCAAAAACATTTTTTTGAATTTCATTACTCATTTTGAAAAAACATTAGCAATTTTTTTATCTATTTCTAGATTAAATGAAAAGGATCTTCTTTCTCCATCTGATTGAAATGGATATGCCGTATGCATCAAATAATGTGGGAAAAGAATTACATCTCCTTCTTTTGGTTGATGATTGTAAATACTATCACTTAAAAACATCTTATTTCCATTTATAAAATCGATTGTGCCATCGATTTTTGATTTTTTATGGCCCTTTGGAACAAATTTTGGAATTTTTAAGTAACCCACACCAGATATGTGTCCATCGTGGTAATGTATCGGGTTATATTCATTATTAAATTGTCTTACAATCCAAAAATTTTTAATTGAAATTTTTTTTACTTTTTTTCTAATAGATTTAAAAATATATTTTTTAACTTCATTAGATATTACTTTTTCTAAATTTTTTTTTACAAAAGATTTCGGCAA
>CACNYH010000003.1 GCA_902624495.1 uncultured Pelagibacteraceae bacterium
ATCAAAGGACATCTAACTGATGTAAGAGAAATATAATATGAAAAAGTTTAACAATTTAAGATCAATACCATCATATCTATCATTACAAAACATTGATACGGACATGATTATTCCAAAGCAATTTTTAAAAACCATTAAAAGAACAGGCTTAGGAAAAAGTTTATTTTATGAAATGCGTTATGATGAAAATGGGAAAGAAAATGTTGAATTCATTCTTAATAGAGAACCCTATAATAAATCAAAAATTCTTTTAGCAGGAAAAAATTTTGGATGTGGTTCATCTAGAGAACACGCTCCTTGGGCTTTATCAGATTTTGGCATAAAGTGTGTAATAAGTGCTAGCTTTGCAGATATTTTTTACAATAACTGTTTTAAAAATGGAATTCTTCCAATTAAGATTGATGACAAAATCGTGATTGAACTAGCCGAATATTCTGACAGGAAAGAGGAAATTGAAATTAGTTTAGAGAAGCAAGAAATAAAATACGGAAATAAAGTTGCAAATTTTGAGCTAGATCCCTTTAAAAAGAAATGTTTAATGGAAGGACTAGATGACATAGCACTTTCTATGGAAAAAATTTCCAGCATAGACAATTACGAAAAAAAATTACAAGCCACAAAACCTTGGGTTCTTAATAATGGCTAATAAAACTAGGAAAATTTTGCTTTTACCTGGTGACGGAATTGGCCCTGAGGTGGTTGCAGAAGTTAGAAAAATACTTGAATGGATGAATAAAACAAAGTCTTTAGATTTTGTTTTAAGCCAAGAATTAATTGGCGGTGCATCTATTGACGCAAATAAAGTTCCAATTACTGATGAAGTTTTTTATAAGTCTTTGGAGTCCGACGCAGTAATATTAGGTGCTTGTGGCGGACCTAAATGGGATAATTTAGAATTTTCAAAAAAACCTGAAAGAGCTCTTTTAAAACTTAGAAAAGAGTTAAAGTTATTTGCTAACTTAAGGCCAGCTATTTGCTTCAAACAACTGGTTGATTCTTCAACTCTTAAACCGGAAATAGTTTCAGGGTTAGATATTATGATTGTAAGAGAGTTAACTGGTGGTATTTATTTCGGTGAACCGCGTGGGATTGAACCAATGGAAAATAACCAAAGAAAAGGAATTAATACTCACTCATACACTACTTCAGAAATTCACCGGATTGCACGTGTTGCATTTGATTTGGCAAAAAAAAGAAAAAATAAGGTTACTTCTTGCGAAAAATCTAATGTCATGGAGGCAGGTATTTTATGGAGAGAAGAAGTACAAGCAATTAAGGATAAAGAATTTAAAAAGGTCGAGTTAAATCATATGTTAGCTGATAACTGTGCAATGCAGCTTTTAAGATATCCAAAACAATTTGATGTTATTTTAGCAGACAACTTATTTGGAGATATGTTATCCGACGAGGCAGCAATGCTTACAGGCTCTCTAGGACTTTTACCTTCTGCATCATTAGGTGCAAAAGATAAAAATGGAAGAGTTAGATCGTTATACGAACCAGTTCATGGGTCTGCTCCTGATATTGAGGGGAAAAATATTGCAAATCCTATAGCTACTATTTTAAGTTTATCTATGGCATTAAGGTATTCTTTAGACCTTGGAAAAGAGGCAGATCAACTTGATAAAGCTGTTCAAAGTGTTTTAGACGATGGTTTAAGAACAAAGGATATAATGTCTAAAAATATGAAAGAGGTTTCCACAATAGAGATGGGTGATGCAATTATCGCAAAATTGAAATAAAGTACGAAATTATGAATTTTGCAATTATTGGCGCCTCAGGAAATGTTGGAAGAAAAACAATAGAAATTTTAGAAAAATCTAAATTAGCTATCGATGATCTTTTTTTAGTAGCATCTTCGAAAAGTGCTGGAAATAAGATTAAATTTAAAAATAAAGAAATTGAAATCGAAGATTTAGAAAATTACAATTTTTCAAGAGCTCAGATTACTTTTTTTGCAGCAGGAAGCAAGGTAGCTAAAGAATGGGTTCCTAAAGCAGCAAAAGAAACTATTGTGATAGACAACTCTAGTTATTTTAGAATGCAAAAAGATGTTCCGCTTGTTGTACCAGAAGTAAATTCAGAAGCACTGAATAAACATAAGAATATTATTGCAAATCCGAATTGTTCAACAATGCAAATGGTTCTTCCTTTAAAACCATTGCATGATGAGTACAAGATAAAAAGAGTTATTGTTTCGACTTACCAAGCAGTTTCTGGTGCCGGTAAAGATCCTATGGATGAGCTTTTTGATCAATCAAGAGATTACTTAGATGGAAAAAAAATTAAGTTAATAAATTTTACTAAACAAATTGCTTTTAACTTAATTCCACATATCGATTCCTTTGATCAAGATGGATATACTAAAGAAGAATTAAAAATGACGAATGAAACAAAAAAAATCTTGGATAATGAGATCGATGTTTCTGCGACATGTGTAAGAGTTCCAGTTAGAACTGGTCATTCAGAGTCCATTAATATTGAGTTTGATAATCTTTATGATTTCGAGAATATAATTAAAATTTTAAAAAATGCCCCAGGTTGTAAAGTTATTGATGAGCGTAGTGATGGAGGATATATGACTCCCTTAGAGGCTGAGGGAAGTTACACGACCTACATATCAAGAATTAGAAAAGATAATTCAAATATTAAAGCGATTAATTTATGGGTAGTATCAGATAACTTATTAAAAGGAGCGGCGTTAAATACTGTGCAAATTGCTGAGTGTTTAATGAAAAAATTATAACTATAGTTTATAAATTTATTATGCAAAACAACAATCCATTAAGCCCGCATCTTCAAATTTACAAATGGCATATATCATCTTTATTATCAATAACGCACAGAGTAGTAGGTGTAATAAATTATTTTGCATTAATAGTAATTTGTATTTGGGCTATTTCATTATTTTTTGGTGAAAATTTCTATCAACCCTTCGAAAACATTCTGAATACTTTCTTTGGAAAATTTTTGATTATTTCACTTTGTTGGACTTTTAGTTTCCAAATTTTAAATGAAATAAGACACTTAGCATGGGATGCTGGTTTTGGCTTTGATTTAAAAATTGCAAAAATAACTGGAGTTATTACTTTAATTGGATCTTTTATATTAACAATTTTATTTTACTTAGTTGGGAGAAATTTTTTTTAAAATGCATCACTCTACAAAAAAATGGATTTTTACCAAAATTAGTTCAATAATTCTTATTCCTTTTATGATTTGGTTTTTGGTGAGTTTCGTATCCATTTACGATAAAGGTTATTTAGAGATAATTGATTTTTTTTCAAATAGATTATCTAAAGTATTATTCTCATTACTAGTTGTTATTGCATTCCTTTTTTACTCATTGACTATTAGTGAGATTTTTGAGGATTATTTACATGATGAGAAAACCAAAAATGTCGCAAATAAAGTATTAAATATATTTGCTATAGTAGTTCCAATTTTAACATTAATAACTATATACAATCTTAATTAATGAGCACATATAAAATAATTGATCACGAATATGACGTTGTTGTTCTTGGAGCAGGAGGTTCTGGTTTAAGAGCAGCAGTTGGTTTGTCGGAAGCAGGATTAAAAACTGCTTGCATATCTAAAGTCTTTCCAACAAGAAGTCATACATCAGCAGCTCAAGGAGGTATTTCCGCTGCTTTAGGAAACATGGGTGAAGATGATTGGCGATGGCACATGTATGATACTGTTAAAGGATCTGATTGGTTAGGCGATCAAGATGCAATAGAATATCTTTGCAAAGAAGCTCCAAGAGCTGTCGTGGAACTAGAGAGATATGGAGTTCCTTTCAGCAGAACTGATGATGGAAAAATATACCAAAGACCCTTTGGAGGTATGACAAAAAATTATGGTAATGGAACTGCTCAAAGAACTTGTGCGGCTGCTGATAGAACTGGTCACGCTATCTTGCATACTCTTTATGGTCAAGCTTTGAAGCAACAAACAGAATTTTTTATTGAATATTTTGCATTAGATTTAATTATGAAAAATGGTGAATGCAAAGGTGTGATAGCTTGGAATTTAACCGATGGTACAATACATAGATTTAGATCACATATCACAATTATAGCAACTGGAGGGTACGGTAAAGTTTATTATTCTGCAACATCAGCTCACACATGTACTGGAGATGGAAACGCGATGGTGCTTAGAGCAGGGTTACCTTTACAAGACATGGAATTTGTACAATTTCATCCAACTGGAATTTATGGAGTTGGCTGTTTGATAACTGAGGGAGTTAGAGGAGAAGGTGGATTTTTAGTAAATGGCAAAGGCGAAAGATTTATGGAAAGATACGCACCTAACGCAAAAGACTTAGCTTCTAGAGACGTTGTAAGCAGATCAATGGAAATGGAAATTAATGAAGGTAGAGGTGCAGGAAAAGATAAGGATCATATAAACCTACATTTAGATCACATAGATAAAAAAGTTATAGATGAGAGATTACCAGGTATTTCAGAGGCAGCAAAAACTTTTGCAAATGTTGACGTTAGTAAGGAGCCTATTCCAGTTGTTCCAACAGTTCATTATAATATGGGAGGAATTCCTACTAATTACAAAGCTGAGGTGCTCACTTTGAACGGTTCAGAAAAAACAGTGCCTGGATTAATGGCTATAGGAGAAGCAGCTTGTGTTTCAGTTCACGGCGCTAATAGATTAGGATCAAACTCTTTAATTGATCTAGTGGTGTTTGGTAGAGCAGCTGCAAAAAGGGCAGCAGAGCTAGTGAAGCCTGGAAGTCCCCATGAAGAAGTTTCAAGCTCTGAAACTGATAAGTGTCTTGATAGATTTGATAGAATTCGAAACTCGAATGGCTCCACAAAAACATCAGAACTTAGGTTAAAAATGCAAAAAACTATGCAATCAAAGTGTGCGGTGTTTAGAACAGAAAAAACTCTTAAGGAAGGTGTGGATCAAATTCGAAAACCTTTTGAAGGAATGAGCGATGTCTCTGTAAAAGATAAGTCATTATTATTTAACACTGATTTAGTTGAAACTTTAGAATTTGACAATTTAATTAGCCAGGCTCTCACTACTATGGACTCAGCTTATAATAGAAAAGAAAGTAGAGGCGCTCACGCTAGAGAGGATTTTACGAAAAGAGATGACAAAAATTTTATGAAACATACCTTAGCTTGGCAAAAAGGAAAAAAAGTGGAAATAAAATATAGAGATGTTCATTCAAGAACTTTAACAAATGACGTGCAGTATTTTCCCCCTAAGGAGAGAGTATATTAATAATGGCTCAATTTAGCCTACCGCAAAATTCTAAAATTGAGGTAGGGAACTATTTTAAAGATAAAACTAACTCAAAAAAATATAAGAAAAATAAACGTTTATAGATGGGATCCCTCAACAGGTAAAAATCCAAGGGTTGATACATTTGAAGTTGATATGGATAATTGTGGTCCAAAAGTTTTGGATATTTTATTTAAAATTAAAAACGAAATAGATCCATCTTTAACATTTAGAAGATCTTGTGCTCACGGTGTTTGTGGTTCATGTGCAATGAACATTGATGGAGTAAATGGTCTAGCATGTATTAAATCACATTCAGATATAAATGGAGATCTTAATATTTATCCTTTGCCTCACTTAAAAGTAGTAAAAGATTTAATTGGTGATCTTTCAACTTTATACAAACAATATGAGTCTATTCAACCTTGGTTGAAAGTAGATCAAACTGGTCAAGAGAAAACTGAGCTTAAACAATCACAGAGAGATAGAGAAAAACTAGATGGATACTACGAATGTATTTTATGTGCTTGTTGTTCTACTTCCTGCCCAAGTTACTGGTGGAATGGTGATAAATATTTAGGGCCAGCAGTTTTATTGCAAGCATATCGCTGGATAAATGACAGCAGAGACGGTGATAAAAAAGAGAGGTTAAAGAAAGTAGCTGACGAATTAAAGCTTTATAGATGTCATACTATAATGAATTGTACTAATTCATGTCCGAAAGGCCTTAATCCTGCAAAAGCCATAGGCTCAATTAAAAAAATGCTTGCAACAAGCTAAAAGCTTATTTATTCAATATCATCATGAACACAATACAGCATTTTGTGAATGGAAATAAATTCTCAGGAGAATCTAAGAGAGTAGGTAAAGTCTTCAATCCAGCCACAGGTGAACAAAGTGCTGAAGTGAAGTTAGCATCAACGAAAGATATTAATGACGCTGTTGAGAAGGCAAAAAAAGCTTTTGGGACATGGTCTAATAAGCCTCCGCTTCAAAGAGCAAGAGTAATGTTTAAATTTAAAGAATTAATAGAAAAACATTCTGATGAATTAACTAAAATAATTGTTTCCGAACATGGAAAAGTTTATGAGGATGCAAGAGGATCGCTTACAAGAGGCTTGGAAGTAGTTGAATATGCATGTGGCATCCCACAAATGTTAAAAGGAGAATTTACAGAAAATGTCGGATCTAATGTTGATAGTTGGTCAATAAGACAACCTTTAGGAGTTTGTGCTGGGGTAACGCCATTTAATTTTCCCGCAATGGTTCCAATGTGGATGTTTCCAATGGCTATAGCTTGTGGAAATACATTTGTTTTAAAACCATCTGAAAAAGATCCGTCATGTTCAATTAGATTAGCAGAGCTACTAAAAGAGGCTGGATTACCTGACGGTGTTTTTAACGTCGTAAATGGAGATAAAGAAGCAGTTGATGCATTAATTAATAATAAAGATGTTGTTGCAATGAGTTTTGTTGGGTCTACTCCAATTGCAAAATACATTTATGAAGAATGTGCAAAAAATGAAAAAAGAGTACAAGCTTTAGGAGGAGCCAAAAATCATTGTGTAGTTATGCCAGACTGTGATTTGGACCAAGCTGTAAACGGACTTATGGGTGCCGCTTATGGTTCAGCAGGTGAGAGATGTATGGCTCAATCTGTTGCAGTAGCTGTAGGAGGAATAGGAGATAAGCTAGTAAGCTCTTTAGCTAAAAAAGTCGAAGCTCTTAAAGTTGGACCAGGCATGGATAAACAATCAGAGATGGGGCCTCTAGTTACAAAGGAGCATTTAGCAAAAGTAAAAGGATACGTGGACATTGGTGTTGAAGAAGGTGCAAAATTAATTGTTGATGGAAGAAATTTTAAAATACAAGGTTATGAAAATGGCTACTATATTGGAGGATGCTTATTTGACAAAGTCACAAAAGACATGAGAATTTATAAAGAAGAAATTTTTGGTCCAGTGTTGTCAGTAGTAAGGGCTAAAGATTTTAATGAGGCTTTGCAATTAGTTAACGATCATGAATTTGGAAATGGCGTAAGTATATTTACTAGAGATGGTGACTCGGGAAGAACATTTTCATCTAAAGCAAAAATCGGAATGGTCGGTATCAATATTCCAATACCAGTTCCCATGGCTTTCCATAGTTTTGGTGGCTGGAAAAGATCTTTATTTGGTGATCAGCACATGCACGGACCAGAAGGTGTTAGATTTTATACAAAGCTAAAGACTATTACATCAAGATGGCCTTCAGGCTTAAGATCTGATCCAGAATTTGTTATGCCAACAATGAAGTAAAATTTAAATGAAAAAAAAAATTTCTTTAATAGGAGCAGGACAAATTGGCGGAACCTTAGCGCATCTGATTGCTTTAAAAGAATTAGGAGATATTGTTCTATTTGATGTGGCAGAAGGTCTAGCAAAGGGAAAAGCGCTAGATATAGCTCAGTCATCGCCAGTAAGTAAATTTAATATTAATGTAATCGGTACAAATGATTATGAGGATACAAAAAATTCAGACGTAATAATCATCACAGCAGGAGTGCCTAGAAAACCTGGAATGACTAGAGATGATTTGTTAGGTATAAATCTAAAAATAATTAAACAAGTTGCGGAGGGTATAAAACAAACGTCGCCAAATGCATTTGTGATTTGTATAACAAATCCTCTGGATGTGATTGTAATGGCATTGCAAAAATATTCAGGTTTTCCAAAAAACAAAGTAGTAGGTATGGCTGGTATATTGGACTCCTCACGGTTTATTTACTTTTTATCTAAAGAGCTAAATGTTCCAGTAGGTAAAATAAAATCTTTTGTATTAGGTGGCCACGGAGACACCATGGTCGCAATGTTAGGCTCTACAATAATTGAAGGAAAGTCGATAAATGAGTTGGTCAAAGATGGAAAAATATCTAAGCAAAGATTAGACGATATTGTTGATAGAACCAAAAAAGGTGGAGCTGAGATCGTCAAATATTTGGAAAAAGGATCCGCTTTTTATGCGCCAGCTGCGTCAGGTGTTGAGATGGCCGAAAGTTTTTTAAAGAATTTAAAAAAACAACTCCCATGCGCAGCTTTTTTAAATGGGGAATACGGCACCAAAGATCTTTATGCAGGTGTTCCTGTGATAATAGGATCTAATGGTGTAGAAAAGATTATTGAGCTGAAATTATCAGATCAAGAAAAACAAAATTTTGATAAATCTATTAAAGCAGTACAAGAGTTATTTGACGCTGCTAAAAAAATAGATAAATCATTATTGTAATTTTAGATAACTAAAATGACATCATTAAGAAATTTTTCAAAGGGTAAATTTATTCCTGCTATTATATTCTTTTCAGGATTATTATTTTGTCATATCACCGGTAATAGAGGTGTTTACCCAATAGATAGTTTCAGTCATTTTGACTCAGGTTTTAGAATTTTACATGGAGAACATCCATTTAAAGATTACTGGATTGTTTCAGGTTTTTTTATTGACTACTTTCAAAGTCTTATTTTTTTGTTGTTTGGAGCAAGTTGGCAAAGTTATATTTTGAATGCCTCCTTGTTAAATGGATTTATTTCAACATTAGTTTATTATCTTTTTATTAAATTAGGATTAGGCGTAAAATCGAGTTTTTTTTATTCAATTTGTTTTGCGTTATTAGCATATCCATCCAGTGGGACTCCTTTTGTCGATCATCACTCAACTTTTTTGTCATTAATTTCAGTAATATTTTTAATTTTAGCAATTAAAACAAAAAAATTATACTTTTGGTTTTTAATACCTTTTTTTTTATTCCTTGGTTTTTTAAGCAAACAAGTTCCAGCAACTTATATTTTTATAAGTATTATTTTGATTATAGGTCTTCATTTATTCCAGCAAACTAAAAAAGAGTCGTTTAATATTATTTCAATTTTATTTGTCTCATCTTCACTCTCAATAATTTTATTAATTATCTTTTTTAAGTTTGTTTCAATTGATTATAAAGATTTTCTAATTCAGTACATATTATACCCAAGTACAATCGGTAACGAGAGATACACCACTTTAAATTATGACCTCAATAATGTTTTTACTAATTATAAATTTATTTATTTAGCTCTATTTTTTTTATTATTTTTTACATTTAAAAACTTTAAAAAAGAATTTTTTTATAGAAGTATTGACTTTAAAATCTCGTTAATTTGTATTTTAATATTTATTTCACTTGCACAGCATATAATAGTTACAAAAAATCAAATTTTCATATTCTTTTTAATTCCGCTTTTCTTAGGATTTACTCATTTACAAGTTAAAAATAATCAGAATTTAAAAAAATTTTTCAATTATTTACTAATTATATTTTGTGTATTAGCAACATTAAAATATCATTTAAGATTTAATGTTGATAGAAAATTTCACGAACTTAATGGAGTACAATTTTCGAATGCTGTGAGTTCTGTAAAATTAAGTAAAAAATTGTCTGGTTTAAAATGGATATCACCCAGAAAAAACACAAAACAAGAAACGTTATTAGAAGTTAATCAATTAAATGCTTATAAGAATATTCTGTTAAAGGATAAAAGCAAAAAAATAATAATTACTAATTATTCTTTATTTTCAGTTTTGCTAGACGAAAATGTAAGTTCTTATTCTAGGTGGTTCCCTGGCGACAATTCAGCTTTTCCGATAAAAGGAAACATTTTCTTTAACAAATTTTCAGATTTTATCTCAACGACATTTATGAATAGAAAGATTGATTCAATATATATACTCCCAGATGTTGATGAAAGAAACTTAACTGATTATATAAATCCAAATTGTCTTATTAAAAAAAAATTAGATTACAAGATCATAAAATTTGATATTGATAAAAATTGTAAAGATTTTACTTCGAAATAAAGTATTTTTTTTAAAACAACCAAGATTAAAAATAAAAATTTAAACTATTTTATAATTATCAATCAAATTTGAGCAATCTTTAAAATTTTTTATGGAGTGTATAAATCGTATAAGATAGATTAATATATTAAATAAAATAATGCTTAAAATTATCAAAAAAGTAAAACTTTTAACTGCAAAAATCAGATAAATAACAGTTATATAAAAAATTGAAATTAGTGACACTCTATTTGAAAAAACTGCGTTTACTCGTATGGAGTGTTCTATTAATTTAAGTAAACCTAATTTTGATTTATCAAAATACCTCTTTTCTCTTTTTGCGTAGAGTCTCTTAATTTTACAATTTTTAATAACTGAGCTTGAAAATGCAAACCATGCACTATTGTCATTTAAAATTTTTTCAATATTTTTAGAGCTGAATGATGAGAAATTCCCAAAAGTAATCCATTTAAAAGAAAATAGAAATGTTATTAGTAAGTGTATTCTGTAAAGTATTTTAATAAAGATAGAATCGTTCCTGCTTTTCCTATTTGAAGTAATAACACTATCAGTATTTTGCAAAGCCAATTCTAACATTCGGGCGATTTCTGTAGGATTATCTTCACCATCGCTATCCATTACAGTAACAAAAAAATTTTCTTTAATATTCCTCAAGTAGTTGAGCCCAACCGCAATTACTTTTTGGCTTCCAATATTTTCTTTAACTCTTAAAATACCGATTTTCTTAAGGTTTCTAAATTTTTGACTTTCTAAGAAAATTTCATCAGTGGATTTATCATCCAAAATTATAATTTCAGTTTCAAAATCTACTATAATTTGGAGATGAGTATCAATATTTTGTAGCAGTTTGTTTAATGACTTATTGTCATTATAAACAGGTATAAGAATTATATGTTTTTTTTTACTCAATTTTAACTTTTTTGTTTATTTAGTTTTTTTTTCATTATAATTAGTTAGTTCAAAATATAAATTAAATTTTACCTAATCGAGGAAAATATTAAATAATTATGAATATTCACGAGCACCAGGCTAAAGAAATATTGAGAGAATACGGCGCTCCGGTATCTGAAGGGATAGTTATTAAAACAAAAAATGAGATTAAAGAAAAGATTTCTGAATTGAAAGGAAGCGTATATGTTCTTAAAGCACAAATTCATGCTGGGGGACGAGGCAAGGCTGGAGGCGTAAAGCTTATAAAAGAAAAAAAAAATTTAATTTTTGAGGCGGAGAAGATGTTTGGAAAGACTCTAGTAACACACCAAACAGGTCCAGATGGTAAAGAAGTAAAGAGATTATATATCGAAGAGGCATCATATATTTCTAAAGAATTTTACTTATCATGCTTAGTTGATAGAGCATCATCTAAAATAGCTTTTATTAGCAGCACACAAGGCGGAATGGATATTGAGAAAGTTGCGAGCGAAACCCCTGAAAAAATTATAACAAAAAAAATTAATTATAGTTTAGATGGACCTTCTGATAATGAAATTAAAGAAATAATTTCAATCTTTAATTTAAAAGGTGAACAGATTAATAAAGGAAAGAAATTAATAAGAACATTATATAAGATATTAGTAGATAAAGATGCAAGTCTTATAGAAATTAATCCATTGATTATTACAGAAGAAAAAAATTTAATTTGCTTAGATGCTAAAATGAATTTTGATGATAATGCAATTTTTAGAAGACCAGATATTTTAAAACTTAGAGATTTAAATGAGGAAGAACCAGCAGAAATTGAAGCAAGCAAACATGATCTTGCATATATAAAACTAAACGGATCGATCGGCTGTATGGTAAACGGTGCTGGGCTAGCAATGGCAACAATGGATATCATAAAATTATACGGTCAAGAACCTGCTAACTTTTTGGATGTAGGTGGCGGAGCAACTAAAGAAAAAGTAACTGCTGCATTTAAATTGATATTAGCTGATAAAAATGTGAAAGGTATTTTAATCAATATTTTTGGTGGTATAATGAGATGTGATGTGCTTGCACATGGAGTTGTCGAAGCTGCAAAACAAGTAAATTTATCAGTCCCTTTAGTTGTTAGATTGGCGGGTACAAATTTTCAAGAAGGAAAAAAAATTTTGGAAGATTCAAATCTTAAGATCTTATCTGCTTTAGACTTAAATGATGCAGCAAAAAAAATAGTTGATGCAATAAAATAGATGTCAGTATTAATAAATAAAAATACAAAAGTCATTTGCCAAGGGTTTACTGGAAAACATGGTACGTTTCATTCTGAGCAAGCTAAAATTTATGGCACAAAATTAGTTGGTGGGGTCACTCCAAAAAAAGGAGGTCAAAAACATTTAGATTTACCTGTATTTAATACCGTTCAAGAAGCTAAAGATCAAACGTCAGCTAACGCTACAATGATTTATGTACCGCCCAAATTTGCTGGTGCTGCAATAATAGAAGCTATTGAAGCAAAAATGGAATTAATAGTTTGTATCACCGAGGGAATACCAATCATTGACATGCTTAAAGTTAAAAATGTTTTAAATAAAAGTGCATCAAGATTAATAGGGCCTAATTGCCCAGGAGTTATAACGCCGGATGAGTGTAAAATTGGAATTATGCCTGGTAATATTCATAAGAAAGGATCTGTAGGAATTGTTTCAAGATCTGGAACTTTAACTTATGAAGCTGTTGCTCAAACCTCATCTAACGGAATGGGTCAATCTACTTGTATAGGTATCGGAGGGGATCCTATTAATGGAACAAATTTTATTGATTGTTTAAAATTATTTTTGAAGGATGATGAAACAAAATCAATAGTTATGATTGGAGAAATTGGTGGCTCGGCGGAGGAAGAGGCAGCAGAGTTTCTTAGAAGAGAAAAAATTCAAAAACCAATGGTTGGTTTTATTGCTGGATTGACCGCTCCTCCCGGCCGAAGAATGGGCCATGCTGGGGCAATTATTGCTGGAGGAAAAGGTGGAGCAGAGGATAAAATAGAAATAATGAAATCTGCAGGAATAACAATATCAAAATCTCCAGCAGATATTGGTAAAACTCTTCTAGAAAAACTTAAAGGTTGATTTTTATTAATATATGGTAAAATAAATTATTAATGTCATCTTCAGATAATAATAAAACATTTAAAAAAACATCTTTTTTATCGGGAATAAATTCAGAATTTATCAACAAATTTTATTCTGATTATTTAACAGATCCAAAATTACTACCTGAAAGCTGGAAAAAATTCTTTGATGGTTTAAGTGAGGATGAAAAATTAATTTTAAATGATATAAATGGTCCCAGTTGGTCTCCAGAAAAAAAAATTAAGAAAATAGACTTTAGTCAGATTAAAATTGAGGATAAAGAAAATGAGTCTATAGATTTAAGTATAGATTCAGTCAGGCAAGCCTCACAAGACTCTGTTCGAGCAATAATGTTAATTAGAGCTTACAGGATTAGGGGTCACTTAATATCAAACCTAGATCCTCTTACTATCCAAGAAAAAAAAGAGCATTCAGAACTTAAACCAGAGACATACGGTTTTACTAAAAAAGATTACAACAGAAAAATATTTCTAGATGGGGTTTTAGGACTTCAATACGCTGACTTGAGTCAGATAATAGAGATTTTAAAAAAAACTTATTGTTCAAAGATTGGTTATGAATTCATGCATATGAGCGATCCAGAGGAAAAAGCTTGGATTAGGAATAGAATAGAAGGATTGGAAAAAGATATCACTTTTACAGAAAACGGTAAAAAAGCAATCTTAAATAAAATGATTCAAGCAGAGGGCTTTGAAAAATATTTACATGTAAAATTTGTAGGAACCAAAAGATTCGGTCTAGATGGTGGTGAGTCATTAATACCTGCTTTGGAGCAGATTATTAAAAGAGGGGGCAATCTAGGTGCTAAGGAAATAAAAATTGGAATGCCACACAGAGGAAGATTGAATGTTTTAGCAAATGTAATGGGAAAGCCATTTAGAGCAATTTTTAGTGAATTTTTTGGGAAATCGGCAAATGTAAGTAAAGATTTTGAGGGAGATGTAAAGTATCATCTTGGTGCATCTTCAAATAGAGAGTTTGATGGAAATGTCGTACATATAAGCTTAACTGATAACCCATCTCACCTCGAAGCAGTAAACCCTGTTGTATTAGGGCAAGTTAGAGCAAAACAATTTTTTCATAAAGATAAAGAGAGAAAAAAAGTAATACCAGTATTAATACATGGAGACGCAGCTTTTGCAGGGCAAGGAATAGTTGCAGAGTGTTTTGCTATGTCAGGTTTACCGGGTCATAATATTGGTGGTACTATTCATATAATTGTAAACAATCAAATTGGATTCACTACTGCCCCTAGATTCGCAAGATCCTCACCTTATCCTTCAGATGTGGCCAAAACTGCTCAAGCTCCAATTTTTCATGTTAATGGAGATGATCCTGAAGCGGTTACACATTGTGCAAAAATTGCAACTGAATATAGACAAAAATTTAATCGTGATGTTGTTATCGATATGGTTTGTTACAGACGATTTGGACATAATGAAGGAGATGAACCCTCATTCACACAACCAATTATGTATAAAAAAATTAAAAATCATCCTACTACATTAACCATTTATGGTAAGAAACTTTCCGAGGAAGGTTTGACTAATATTAATCAGCTACAAAAAGATAAAGTAAAATTTAAAAATTTTTTAGAAGATGAGTTTCTATCTTCTAAGAACTATAAATCAGAATTAAAATGGTTTGATGGTGTTTGGTCTAGATTTAAACCAGGCCTAGGAAAAGATAAAAGAGGTAAAAGTGGTGTTGAAAAAAATATTTTAAATAAAGTTGGGAGAAAAATATTTGAGATTCCAAACGATTTTAATGCCCATAAAACTCTTAAAAGAGTATTTGAACTAAAAAGTAAAATGTTTGCTAGTGGCCAAATAGATTGGTCATCATCAGAGACCTTAGCATTTGGAACTTTGCTAATCGAGGGATTTTCAGTTAGGTTATCCGGACAAGACTCTGGAAGAGGTACATTTAGTCAAAGACACGCAGTTTTAAGACATCAAGATAATCATGATCGTTACATACCTTTAAATAATATTCGAATAGACCAAAAAAAATTTGAGATAATAGATAGTTTGCTATCTGAACTTGCAGTGCTTGGATTTGAATATGGTTACTCTCTATCTGAGCCAGAGACTTTAGTTTTATGGGAGGCACAATTTGGAGATTTTGCTAATGGAGCACAAGTTATTATAGATCAATTTATTTCTTCGTCAGAGTCAAAATGGGGAAGAGCAAGCGGACTCGTACTATTATTACCCCATGGTTATGAAGGTCAAGGACCCGAGCATTCTTCTGCAAGACTTGAAAGGTTTTTACAATTATGTGCGGGAGAAAATATTCAAGTTGTAAATTGTACAACACCTTCTAATTATTTTCATGTACTTAGAAGACAAATGCACAGAGAATTTAGAAAACCACTTATCATAATGACACCAAAATCTTTATTAAGACATAAGCGATGTTTATCAAATATTTCTGAATTTATTTCTAAAAGTTCATTTCATAGAGTTTTAGAGGATGATGCATATAAAAAAGAAAATAACTTAATCTCTTTAAAAAAAGATAACAAAATAAAAAAAGTGGTAATGTGTTCAGGTAAAATATATTACGACTTGATTGAGGAAAGAGAAAGAACTAAAAATAATGATATTGTATTTGTTCGATTAGAGCAGCTCTATCCTTTTCCAGCAAAAACTTTGGCTAAAGTTTTAAAAAAATATAAAAAAGCAAAATTTATATGGTGTCAAGAGGAACCTAAAAATATGGGAGCCTGGAATACTGTAAGAAATTATATCGAAAGAACTTTAGAAATGATAAATTTTAAGGATATTAACATCAAATATGTAGGTAGATCAGCATCTTCAACGACTGCGACTGGAAATGCTAACAAACATCTTGCACAACAAAAAGAAATATTAGAAAAGATACTTAGATAGTAATGTCAGAAAAAATTACAGTACCTACTTTAGGTGAGTCAGTTACCGAGGCAACCGTTTCTAAATGGCTGAAATCCCAAGGTGAAAAAGTAGTTGCAGATGAACCAATAGTAGAATTAGAAACTGATAAAGTGAATGTCGAGGTGCCAGCTCCATCAAATGGAGTTCTGGGTAATATTAAGGTAAAAGAGGGTGAGACTGTTAATGTTGGGTCATTGTTGGGAACAATAAACGACAGTGCGAGCGAAGATGTTATACAGACTAAAGAAATTAAGTCGTATGATCCTCCAAAAAAACAATCCAAACCACAAGAAAATAAAAAGAGTAATATAAAAAAGAAGAAAACACCCAAACCATTGATAGATGAACCCGTTTTAAAATTGGAAGATGAAAAAATAGAGGATGAACCATTAATTTTAGAGCAAGTTCATGAAGAGAAGAAAATCTCAAGAAAACCTATATTAACAAAAGAAGAGGCCCAAGTTTCTCCAGCTGCAAGAAAGATGGCTAGCGAGGCAAAAATCAATTTAGATCAAGTTAAAGGTACTGGAAAAAATGGAATAATTTTAAAAGAAGATATAATGGCTCTTATGGGCTCAAAACCTTCCCCATCAGAAAGAAAAATTAAACACGGTCCAGAAGAAAGAGTAAAAATGACTAGGCTTAGACTAACTATAGCTAAAAGACTTAAAGAGGCTCAAGAGAATGCGGCGATGCTTACAACATTCAACGAAGTAGATATGAGTGAAGTAATAGCTATGAGGAATCAATATAAAGACGATTTCCAAAATAATTATGGAGTAAAATTAGGCTTTATGTCTTTTTTTGTAAAAGCATGCGTTATCGGTTTGAAAAACTTCCCAGCTATTAATTCGGAAATTCAAGGAGAAGAAATAGTTTATAAAAATTATTATAACATTAGTATTGCTGTAGGAACAGATAGAGGTTTAGTAGTACCAGTTCTAAGAGGAACAGACGAAATGTCCTTTGCTGATATTGAGAAAAATATTGCTAGTCTTGGTCAAAAAGCTAGAGATGGAAAAATTACCATAGAAGATCTTCAAGGAGGAACATTTACAATAACAAATGGC
This sequence comes from uncultured Pelagibacteraceae bacterium, assembly GCA_902624495.1. Taxonomy (GTDB): domain Bacteria; phylum Pseudomonadota; class Alphaproteobacteria; order Pelagibacterales; family Pelagibacteraceae; genus Pelagilacustribacter. The sequence goes on from CACNYH010000003.1 coordinate 17,176, forward strand.
GGAATTTATGGATCGATGTTATCCACACCAATTTTAAATCCACCACAATCTGCAGTGCTAGGTATGCACAATATTGTAGAAAGACCAGTCGTTATAAATGGAAATGTAGAAGCAAGACCAGTCATGTATTTAGCACTATCTTACGATCACAGAATAGTTGATGGAAAAGAAGCTGTTTCATTTTTAAAAATCATAAAAGAGTCATTAGAGCAACCTAAAAGATTATTTTTAAATATATAGTATGGATAATTTTGATTTAGTAGTAATTGGAGGAGGACCAGGTGGGTACGTATGTGCAATCAGAGCAGCTCAACTAGGACTCAAAACTGCATGCGTCGAATCCAGGGGAACCCTGGGTGGAACATGTTTAAATGTTGGATGTATTCCATCTAAAAGTCTATTGAATTTGTCTGAAAATTTTCACAAAGCTAAAAAGGACTTTAACCATCAAGGAATAGAAATTGAGGGTATTAAATTAAATATTGAAAAAATGATGTCTAATAAAAATAAATCAGTCCAAGTTTTGACAAAAGGAGTCGAGTTTTTATTCAAAAAAAATAAAGTTACTTATATAAAAGGAAAAGGGGTACTTTTCTCAAAAAATGACATAGTAGTTTATGATAATAATAAAAAAACTAACTACAAAGCTAAAAATATAGTTATAGCTACAGGATCATCTGTAGCCTCATTACCAGGTATAGAAATTGATGAAAAAAATGTTATTTCATCAACCGGTGCATTATCTTTGAAAAGCGTTCCAAAAAAATTAGCTGTAATTGGTGGAGGTTATATTGGTTTAGAAATGGGCTCGGTTTGGTCAAGATTAGGTGCAGAAGTTACAGTTTTAGAATACCTTGATTATATAACCCCAGGTATGGATAGAGAAATTTCAAATGAATTTAAAAAGATTTTATCTAAACAAGGAATTATTTTCAAGATGGGCTCTAAGGTTAATAAAGTAAACTCTTCCGGATCAACTGTCACAATAAATTACACTGATTTAAAAAGTTCGAAAGATGAAACTTTGAAATTCGATAAAGTACTCGTATCAGTTGGTCGAAAACCTTATACTGAAGGTCTTAACCTAACAAAAATTGGCGTAAAAAAAGATGAAAAAGGAAGAATAGAAGTTAATGCTAAATTACAAACCTCAATTCAAAATATTTATGCCATAGGCGATGTTATCAAAGGCCCTATGTTAGCTCACAAAGCTGAGGAGGAAGGTATAGCAGTCGCAGAAATATTAGCGGGTCAGGCAGGACATGTAAATTATGACGTGATTCCCGGAGTTATTTATACTTCTCCAGAAGTAGCGACAGTTGGAAAAACAGAAGAGCAACTTAAAGAAGAAAAGAGAACTTACAAAGTTGGAAAATTTCCTTTCTTAGCAAACTCACGAGCGAAGGTAAATAATGAGACTGAGGGTTTTGTTAAAATTTTAGCTGATAGCAAAACTGATAAAGTTTTAGGGGTGCATATCATTGGTCCCCATTGTGGAGATATGATTGCCGAAATGGCGTTAGCTATGGAATTTGGAGCAAGTGCAGAGGATATCGCTAGAACCTGCCATGCTCATCCAACACATACTGAGGCAATAAAAGAAGCAGCATTAGCTGTTGATAAAAGACCAATTCATTTTTAATTAATAATATTTCTAATACTATTATCAGATGAAATCGCAAGTCTTATTGCCAAAAATTTTTAATTTTCCGTTTACTTATAATTCTAGAATTGAGAACAAAATAGGTAATTTAGTAGAGGTTCCGTTTGGATCGAAAAAAGAAATCGGAGTGATTTGGAAAAACAATTATGCTGAGCCAGAAAATATAAAAATTAAATATATAAATAAGAATACCGAATACTCTATTGATAGAAAATTAATTGATTTTATAGAGTGGTTTTCGACTTACAACATGGTTCCTATAGGACTTGTATTAAAAATGGCTATAGGTGGTTCAGATAATTTCATTAAAAATAAAGACAGTTCTTTAGAGATAAAGAAAACAAAAACAAAATACTTTAGATTAAACAATGAGCAAATTTCTGCACTTAAGTTTCTTGAGAAAGTAAATAATAAATTTGATGTGTCAGTTTTACAAGGCACTACTGGTTCAGGAAAAACATTAGTTTATTTTGAGCGAATAAAAAAAATTATAGAAAAAAATCAACAGGTATTAGTATTGCTTCCAGAAATTTTTTTAACGAATGAATTCAAATCGAGATTTGAAGATTTTTTTGGTTTTGAACCTTCAATATGGCATTCAAAAATTACCCCAAAACAAAAAAGAATGATTTGGAAAGGATTAATAAAAAATAAGATTAAAATACTAGTGGGCGCCAGATCCGCACTACTCTTACCTTTTAAAAAACTTGGCTTGATCATAGTTGATGAGGAACATGACAACTCTTATAAACAAGATGAAGGTGTAATTTATAATGCGAGAGATATGGCAATTTCTAGAGCACAATTTGAGAATATACCGATTCACCTTGTTACTTCTGTTCCGTCTATTGAAACTTTTAAAAATATTCAAATAAAAAAATACAGACATATTAAAATCTTAAAAAGATATGAAAATTACCCGTTACCAAAAGCACAAATAATTAATTTGAATATAAATAAAGTTAAAAACAAATTTATTGCCAATGAGACGATCACTTTAGTTAAAGAATTTTTAGAAAAAGGTGATCAAATTCTTTTTTTTATTAACAGACGAGGTTTTGCACCTTATTTAATTTGTAAAAAATGTGGTAACAAACAAACATGTTCTAATTGTTCTTTATATCTTACGTTTCATAAACTTAAAAATAAAGCAATATGTCATCACTGCGGTTTTGAAAAAAAAATTAAAGAAAAATGTAAAATCGATGGAAATTGCGAAATGATAATGTACGGTCCTGGTGTTGAAAAAATATTTGATGAAACTAAAAAAATATTCCCTGGTAAAAAGATTAATATATTCTCAAGTGATTATTTAAAAACAAAAAAATTATCTAATGAATTGTTCAATAATATAAAAGACAATAAAGTTGATATTTTAATTGGCACTCAAATGATTTCAAAAGGTTTTAATTTTCCAAAATTAAATTGCATAGTAGTTATTGATGCTGATTTTTCTGGAAGAGGATACGACCTAAGGACAACTGAAAAGAATATACAATTATATCATCAATTGAGTGGTAGGGCCGGTAGGTTTAGTTCTGAGTCTTTAATTATTTATCAAACATTAACTCCATACAACAACACACTTAATGAATTGATAAAAAATAAGTCAGAACAACTATTAATAAATGAACTTTTACTAAGAAAAAAAAACATGTTACCTCCATATCAAAGATTGATATCAATCATTATATCTTCAAAGGATCGATCTTTAAGCTTACAAGGCGCTAGAGAAATTAAATTAAAATTAACTCAAATAGATAATATAGAAGTTCTTGGACCAGTGGACTCCCCTTTGCTTAAAATTAAAAAAAATTTTAGATCAAGATTATTAATAAGATTAAAAAATCAAAATTTGATGCAAAAAAAAATCAGTAAAGTATTAAATGGGCTTAAAATCTCATCTAAAATTAAACTTACGGTTGATGTTGATCCTATCAATTTTGCTTAAAATCAAAATTGGCAACTTGATCAAGTTATTTTCTTGTGATACGACCTCAGCATAATTTCACAATAATTCTTACAACATAAAATGAGTACAAATAAATCTTTCTCTACTGAAACTTCAGAAAGGTACTCGCGCGCTTTATTTGAAGTTTCCCGAGATTCAGACGATTTAGATAAAGTAGAGAACGATATTAAAAATTTTAAGTTGATTTACGATAAAAATTCGGAAGTAAGGAATTTTATAAAAGATCCTTCCCAAATAATTACTGAGCAAAACAAGTTAGTAAATTTAATAAGTGATAAACTAAATTTTTCAAAAAATGTTCAAAAATTTTTATTATTATTAATTGAAAAAAGAAGAATTTTTTTTGTAAATAAAATTATTGAAAGCTTTTTAAGACTTTGCTCGCAAAAAAGAGGAGAAATTAAAGCATCATTAATTTCATCAAAAGAATTATCTCAAATTGAACTTAACGACATAAGTATGGATTTATCGAAATCAATGGGATCAACTTTGAAATTTGACTACAAAGTAGATAAAGAATTAATTGGAGGATTAAAACTTCAACTAGGCAGTATCATGATTGATACCTCTATAAAAAATAAATTAAAAAAATATGAACAGGCGATGTTAGAAAATTAATATGACTGTTAATCCATCAGAAATAACAAAATTATTAAAAGATCAGATTAAAAACTTTGGTGAGAAGGCCGAGGTTTCTGAGATAGGAAAAGTTTTGTCAGTTGGAGATGGTATTGCTCGGGTCTATGGTCTTGACAATGTTCAAGCTGGAGAAATGGTCGAATTTGAAGATGGATCAAAAGGGATGGCGTTAAACTTAGAAAACGATAATGTCGGAGTGGTTATTTTTGGTGATGATAGAAGTATTAAAGAGGGAGATACAATTAAAAGAACAAATGCAATTGTAGATGTTCCTGTAGGGAAAGAATTACTTGGAAGAGTAGTTGATGGATTAGGAAATCCAATTGATGGGAAAGGAAAATTATCTGCAAAAAGTAGAAAAAGAGTTGAGGTAAAAGCTCCAGGTATTATTCCAAGACAATCTGTTAATGAACCAATGCAGACAGGATTAAAATCAATTGACTCTCTGATACCTATAGGACGTGGTCAACGAGAACTTATTATCGGAGACAGACAAACTGGTAAAACAGCTGTAGCAATCGATGCGATTATAAATCAGAAAAAAATAAACGAATCTTCTGATGAAAAGAAAAAATTATATTGCGTATATGTTGCTATAGGACAAAAACGTTCAACCGTGGCTCAAATTACAAAGACTTTAGAAGAAGCTGGAGCATTAAAATACACAACCATTGTTGCAGCCACTGCATCGGATTCCGCTCCTTTACAATTTTTAGCTCCTTATACTGGATGTACAATTGGAGAATATTTTAGAGATAACAGTATGCATGCTTTAATTGTTTACGATGATTTATCAAAACAAGCTGTTGCTTATAGACAGATGTCGTTATTGCTTAGAAGACCTCCAGGCAGGGAGGCTTATCCTGGCGACGTATTTTATTTACACAGCAGATTATTAGAACGTGCTGCTAAGTTAAATGATAAAAGTGGGGGCGGCTCTTTAACGGCCTTGCCAATTATTGAAACCCAAGCAGGAGATGTTTCTGCATATATACCAACAAATGTTATTTCAATTACAGATGGACAAATTTTTTTAGAAACTGAATTATTCAATCAAGGAATTCGTCCCGCTGTTAATGTAGGATTGTCAGTGTCTAGAGTCGGCTCTGCTGCTCAAACTAAAGCAATGAAAAAAGTTGCTGGTTCAATTAAATTGGAACTAGCTCAATACAGGGAAATGGCAGCTTTTGCACAGTTTGGTTCAGATTTAGATGCATCTACACAACAATTACTTAACAGAGGAGCAAAACTCACGGAACTCTTAAAACAAGATCAATATTCTCCAATGACCGTTGCAGAACAAGTTATTTCCGTGTTCACTGGTGTCAAAGGTTATTTAGATGATATTGAGATTGGCAAGATCAAGCAATTTGAAAAAGATATTATTGAAAAAATTAAGTCAGAAAAACCCGAAATAATTAAGTCAATTCTATCTTCAGGAAAATTAGAAGAAGAAACTGAAAAACTTGTTATTCAAGTTATAGAAGAATACAAAAAAGGTAACAAATAATGCCTAGTTTGGACGATTTAAAAAAGAGAATTAAAAGTGTTAAATCTACCCAAAAAATAACCAAGGCTATGAAAATGGTAGCTGCAGCAAAACTTAGAAAAGCACAAGAAAACGCTGAAAAGGGAAGACCTTATAGTCAAAAAATGCAAAATATAATTCTTAATCTTACAAAATCAATTAGCGATCCTCAAAATGCTCCAAAACTTCTTGTAGGCACAGGTATAGATAAAACTCATTTATGCGTGGTGTTGACAGCTGATAGAGGATTATGCGGTGGTTTTAATTCAAATATTTGCAAGCTTGCTAAATCAAGTTTCAAAAAAATTTTAAGTGAGGGAAAAAATCTGAAAATTATTACAGTAGGGTCTAAAGGTTTAGACCAAATTAAAAGAGAATATGAAAAATACATTGTAAAAAAATTTAGCTTTAAAGATAAGAAGCAGATTACATTCAAAGAAGCAGAAATAATTGGAAATGAAATTATAAATTTATTTAAGAAAAATGAATTTGATAAATGCGTACTGTTTTATAACAATTTTAAAAACGTTATTACTCAAATTCCTCAAGCACAACAAATTGTTCCGGCAGATAAAAATCCAACTAAAGAAAATGAAGAAAATTTATCGTACGAATTTGAGCCCGAAGAGGATGAAATTCTTGAAGATTTACTTCCAAAAAATATATCAACTCAAGTATTTAAAGCTTTTTTAGAAAATGCAGCTAGCGAACAAGGTTCTAGAATGACAGCAATGGATAATGCAACAAGAAATGCTGGAGATTTAGTTGATAAACTTACAATAAATTATAACAGAAGCAGACAAGCGTCTATCACAAAAGAGCTGATTGAAATAATTTCTGGAGCAGAGAGTTTATAATTATGAGTAAAAATGGAAAAATAACTCAAATTATTGGTGCGGTAGTTGATGTAAATTTTGAAAATGAATTACCAGAGATTTATACAGCGTTAGAAACAAATAATTCTGGAAATAAATTAATTTTGGAAGTTGCACAGCATTTAGGAGAAAATGATGTGAGAACTATAGCAATGGATGCTACTGAAGGATTAAAAAGAGGAGATGAAGTAGTAAATACTGGATCCCCGATTAGCGTTCCAGTTGGACCAGAGACTTTAGGAAGGATTATAAATGTTGTAGGAGAATCCATAGATGAAAAAGGCGATGTGAAAACGAAGGAAAAATGGCCAATACATAGACCAGCACCTAAATTTACAGATCAAGCAACTGAAACAGAACAACTGGTTACGGGTATTAAGGTTATAGATTTGCTAGCACCTTATGCTAAAGGTGGAAAAATTGGATTGTTTGGAGGAGCTGGAGTTGGAAAAACAGTAACTATCATGGAATTAATTAACAATATCGCAAAAGCCCATGGTGGCTTTTCAGTTTTCGCAGGTGTTGGAGAAAGAACCAGAGAGGGTAACGATCTTTATCATGAAATGATAGAGTCTGGTGTAATTAAAACTGATGGCAAGGGTTCAAAAGCAGCTTTAGTTTATGGACAAATGAACGAGCCACCAGGAGCAAGAGCTCGAGTAGCTCTAACTGGATTAACTGTAGCTGAATATTTTAGGGATAAAGAGGGACAAGATGTACTTTTCTTCGTTGATAATATCTTTAGATTTACTCAGGCAGGATCAGAGGTTTCAGCTTTATTGGGAAGAATTCCTTCAGCAGTGGGTTATCAACCAACTTTAGCGACAGATATGGGTAATTTACAAGAAAGGATTACATCAACAGATAAAGGTTCTATTACATCAGTACAGGCGATTTATGTACCAGCAGACGATTTAACCGATCCTGCACCTGCAACATCTTTTTCACACTTAGACGCAACCACAGTGCTATCGAGACAAATTGCAGAAATTGGTATTTATCCTGCTGTTGATCCATTAGACTCTACTTCAAGAATATTAGATCCAAGAATAGTAGGAGAGGAGCATTACAGAGTTGCTAGGGACGTTCAAAGAATTTTGCAAGCTTACAAATCTCTCCAAGACATAATAGCAATACTTGGTATGGATGAACTTTCAGAAGAAGATAAATTGACAGTTGCAAGAGCTAGAAAGATACAAAGATTTTTATCACAACCATTTTTTGTTGCTGAGGTATTTACAGGCTCCCCTGGCAAATTAGTAGATTTAGATTCTACTATAAAAGGATTTGATGCAATTTGTAAAGGTGAATACGATCATTTACCTGAGGCTGCATTTTACATGGTTGGTGGTATAGAAGAAGTTCAGGAAAAGGCTGATAAATTAACTAAAGATAGCAAATAGTGTCTGAAAAATTTACAATTGAAATAATCTCTCCTGACAGATCTATTATAAAAACTGAAACTTCTGAAGTAGTTATTCCCTCCTTTGAAGGTGAGATGGGTATCCTAAAAGATCATATTCCATTAATTACTTTTCTAAGACCTGGGCTTATAAATATTAAAACTAGTACTGATCAAAAGTATTTTGTAGAAGAGGGTACAGTAGAATTTTCAAATAACAATCTTCTTATTTTAACCTCAACTGCTAAAGAAGTTACAAAAATGAACAATAAATTTATTGATGCTCTCATAAGTGAATCTGAAAAAAAATTAGACAATAATGAAATAACTGATAAAGAGAGATATTTATTATCATATAAATTAGAAACTTTGAGAAACATTAATCAATAAAATCTTTAAGAATTTCTAATAACTCGACATACATTTTCTTCTTAAAATCAACAATAGTTTTTGGTAATTCATCAGGTATAATCCACTTCCACTCAATAAATTCTGGATTTTTAGTTTGCAAATTTATTTCATTTTCATTACCAATAAATCTTGTAATAAACCATTTTTGTTTTTGACCTCTAAATTTACCTTTCCAAATGATACCAACTAAATTTTTTGGAAGCTCATACTCAAAAAAACCATTAATTTCTTTTAAGATTTCAATATTTTTAATGCTAGTTTCTTCATAAAGTTCTCTTTTCATTGCTGAAAGATAGCTCTCTCCTATATCAACACCTCCTTGAGGCATTTGCCACCTATCTACAGGGTTATCTTTCCTCTTGCCAACAAAAACTTTATTTTCATTATTTAAAACTATTACTCCTACCCCGTTACGCATAGGAAGTTTTTGCATATTCATAAAATTAAGAGTTGAAAAGTTTTATCGCGTAATTAAGTTGATTATCTTTATCAGTATTAATTGTAAAGTCATCACCCTCTTCTTCGATAAATATGTCAGGCGTAACCCCAACTTCTGAGATTGATTTACCAGAAGGCAAGTAGTACTTCGATATAGTTAATCTCATTCCTCCACCATTTCTTAAAGGTATAATGGATTGCACAGAACCTTTTCCGTAAGAATTTTCTCCAAGAATTATTGCTCTTTTATGATCTTTTAATGCCCCGGCAAAAATTTCTGATGCTGAAGCAGATCCGTTATTTATTAAAACTACAATTGGCTTCCCTTTAATCTCATCACCTTTTCTAGCAAAAAATTTTCTAGTTTCTGACACCTTTCTTCCTTTAGTAGAAACTATTTCTCCATCTTCTAAAAAAAAATCAGTAATATTAATTGCTTGAGTTAATAATCCACCAGGATTATTCCTTAAATCAAACACATAGCCTTTGATTTTGGATTTTTTTTCAAATTCTTTCACAGATTTTAAAAATTGCTTGTCACTATTTTCGTTAAATGATTTTAATCTTATATATCCTAAGTTTTTTTCTTCTCCAATTATTTTAGAGCTTACGGATTGAACTTCTATTATTTTTCTTTCTATTTTAAATTCTAAAGGCTTTTTGACTTTTTTTCTTCTCACTGTTAGTTCAATTGATGTACCCACCGGCCCTCTCATTAATTTTACAGCCTCTAGTAAAGATTTACCTTGAACCTGCTCATTCCCAATTTTAACGATGTAATCACCAGCTTTGATCCCAGCTTTTGCTGCAGGGGTATCATCTATTGGGGAAATAACTTTTACAACTCCAGCTTCCATCCCTATTTCTATACCTAGTCCACCAAACTCACCCCTAGTGTCAGTCTGCATTTCTTTAAAGAGTTCAGGACTCATATAGGCAGAATATGGATCTAGTGATTGTAAAACACCATTTATTGCAGAATCCATCATATCTGATTGATCAACATCATCTACGTAATCTTTTTGAATATTTTCCAGAACCTCACCAAATAGATCTATTTTTTCGTAAAGATTATTTTTTGAGAAAACAGAAGTGTTTGAAAAATGAAAAAATAAAATTAGTATTAAAAAAATTTTTTTCATATCATAGCCTTCTCTTTTGGAATTTCTTCAGACCACATTTTTTCTAAATCGTAAAAGTCTCTTTTTTCAGGATGAAATATATGAACAATTACATCTTGAGTATCTACTAATTTCCAATCATTACTATCCTGTCCCTCTATACGACAATTATTCAATCCAATTTTTCTTAATTCAGTGACAAGAATTTCTGATAATGCCTGAAGATGTCTAGACGATGTCCCTGAAGCAATTATCATATAATCAGCTATGTAAGATTTATTTTTAAGATTAATGGATTTTATATTAAGAGCTTTATTATCGTCTAAAATTTTCTCAATATTATCTTTTATATCTGATATTTCCATTAATTCTATATTTTGACTCTTTTTCTTAAAAAGGAAGAGGAAACTTCTATAGGCTTGTTATTAATAAATGTAATATTATTTTTATTTAAATATTTAACCACAATAGTTTTTTTACTATTTCTATCATATCCTTTGCGAGAAAAAACAATTAATTTTGTTAATTTTACTATTCTTTTCCAACTGTGCCACCTGTGAAACTTTAATAAAATATCCGAACCTACTATAAAATAAAGATCTTTAGGTTTTTTCTTTTTTAAAATGTATTGAATTACTTTAATTGATTTCGAAGATTTTATCACATCATCTATATAAAGAACTTCTATATTCTTAATTTTACTTGAAATTTTTTTTGCTTTATCAATTCTATCTTTCAAGGAAAAAAAAGTTTTCTTTTTAAAAGGATTTTTTTTTGTAACAATCCAATAAATTTTTTTTAGCTTAATTTTTTTTAATGCAATTTTTGAAATTGTTAAATGACCCTTATGTGCTGGATCAAAACTTCCACCTAAAATACCTATTTTCGTACTTTTAAGTTTAAACATTAACTAAGGTCTAATAACTCCCTTTCCTGAAACAATATATTTATAAGAAGTTAATTGATTAATGCCAACTGGACCTCTAGGTGGTAATTTATTTGTTGATATCCCAATTTCACCACCAAAACCAAATTCCCCACCATCTGCAAACTGTGTTGAAACATTATGCATCGCTATTGAACTATTTACTCCTTGTAAAAAAACTTTCGCAGTTTTAGCATTATTTGTGAGTATGCTGTCAGTATGCATAGTTCCATATTTTAAAATATGATTTACGGCTTCATAAACATTTTTAACTGTTTTGACCGAGATTATTGCATCGAGATACTCAGTTTTCCAGTCTTTCTCTTTTGCAAGTTTTAACTGGTTACTAAATAATTTATTAATTTTATTATCAACCCTTACTTCGCAACCACTTTCTCTAAGTGAATTAATTATTTTTATGGCGTGTGTTTTTAAAGCTTTCTCCTGTATTAAAAGCGTTTCAACTGCTCCACATATGCTAGTTCTCCTCATTTTTGCATTCACAATAATTTTTTTTGCCATGTTTAAATTTACGCTCTTATCTACAAAAATATGACATAGTCCCTCTAAATGTCCTATTACATGTACATTTGAAAATTTTTGAACTTTTGAAACTAATCCTTTACCTCCTCTTGGCACAATAACATCAATGTATTTGCTCATTTTTGAAAGTAAATAATCAACAACTTTTCTATCTTTTTTATCTATAAATTGAATACAATTTTTGTTTATATTATTTTTTTGCAGAACATCTCTAAACAAATTTGCCAATAATTTATTAGAGTTGAAAGCTTCAGACCCACCTCTTAAAATGGAACAATTTCCTGATTTTAAACTTAAGCAAGCTACGTCAGCAGTTACATTTGGTCTGCTCTCATAAATAACTCCTATTACACCAATTGGTGTTGAAACCTTTTTAATAGTTAATTTATTTGGTCTTGACCATCTCTCTAAAACACGCCCAGAAGGGTTCTTGAATTTTGCTATCTCATTTATTGAATACCTCATACCTTCTATTCTTTTTTCATTTAAAATTAGTCTATCTACAAGATTTTTACGTTTCACATTTTTTACATCTTTCAAATTTTCTCTAATTATTTTTTTTTTATTTTTAAGAAGAGATGTATTGTAATTATTTAAAACCTTTACTATTTTATTATGTTTTATAGATTTCAAATCTTCAAAAGCTATTTTTGCATTTCTTCCTATTTTTTCTAGATAATTCATTTATAATTTTACCATATCATCTTTATGAATTATTTCAGATTTACTTAAATAACCTAAAATTTTTTCAATTTCTTTACTTTGTTTGCCTTTTATTTTGTCAATTTCTTCAGAATTAAACGAAGCAAGACCTCTTGCTAGCTGTTTTTCATTTTGATCAACAATTAATACATTTTCTCCTTTATCAAATGAACCTTTCACCTTTATTATCCCGGCTGCCAATAAACTTTTACCATTTAACAATGCTTTAGCTGCTCCAGCATCAACAGAAATAACAGCTGAAGAACTTAAAGAACCAATAATCCATTTTTTTCTTGCATCTAAACTAGAGATTTTCGGTGTAAAATGTGTAAAAGTTTTTTCGCTTACCATTCTTTTTAAAGGATATTCTTTACTACCATTCGCCAAAAACATGTGACAACCAGAGTTCATACATATTTTCGCAGCATCTAGTTTAGTTAAAATTCCACCCGAACCGTATGAGTTTTTACTATTTTCGACTAGAGAATATATTTTTTCATCGAGCCTATTTACAGTTTTAACTATATTTTTAGATTTATCGTAAAGACCATTTACATCTGATAATATAATTAAAGTATCTGCCCCAATAATTTGGGCAACTCTAGCAGCAAGTCTGTCATTATCTCCATATTTTATTTCAGAAGTTGCAGTGGTATCGTTTTCATTTACAATTGGTATAGCTTTTAATTTAAAGAGGTTATCAAAAGTACCTCTTACATTTAATGCTCTTTTTCTTTGTTCTGTGTCATCTGGACTAATTAAAATTTGACCAGTTTTTAACTTAAATTTTTCAAATAGTTTCTGAAACTCTCCTGCTAGATGAATTTGCCCAATAGCAGCTATTGCCTGACTCATTTCTAACTTAATTTTTTTTTTTTGAATTTTCAAATATTTCTGGCCTAATGCTATTGCGCCAGAAGAAACAATAACAAAATCTTTTCCTGATCCAAGTTTTTTAATATCTTTGATTAGAGATGTAACCCATTTCTTTTTAAACTTTCCTTTAGAATCGACTACAGTGGTTGAGCCCAATTTAATCACAATTTTCTTAGAATTACTAATTAGCATATTTTATTAAAAGTTTTTTTGTTTTCTGTATATCTTTACTAGAAAATACTGAAATAATTTCATATTTAGCATTAATCTTTTTCTTAAAATTTTCTAATTTTTTTTTTATTTCATCATTATCAAATAAATCTGATTTATTAAAAAAAATAATCTCTTTTTTCTTACTTAATTTCTTATCATATGAGGAGAGTTCTTTAGTTATTTCTGTGTATGTTTTTTCCAGATTGTTTTCACTTAAATCTATCAAATGTAACAAGACTTTACATCTTTCGATATGGCGTAAAAATTTATCCCCTAGGCCTACTCCTTTGTGTGCGCCTTCAACTAGTCCAGGAATATCTGCTAAAGTAACTTCTTTTCTGTCGTAATATGTAACACCTAAATTTGGGTTTAGAGTTGTAAAAGGGTAATTAGCTATTTTTGGTTTAGCTCTTGTTAAGGCTGAGAGCAAACTTGATTTTCCTGCGTTTGGTTTTCCAATAATTCCAATATCAGCTATAACTTTTAATTGAAGCCATATCCAAAATTCCTCACCGTTCTTTCCATTTGTCTTTTTTTTGGGTGCTCTGTTAACAGAGCTTTTAAATCTTACATTTCCCAGTCCCCCTTTTCCTCCAGAGGCTACGAGATATCTCTCCTTATTTTTTGTAAAATCATAGACCAAAGTATTATTATCCTCTTCATAAATTTGAGTTCCAACAGGTACATTAAGAATTAAGTTTTCACCATTAGCTCCAGTTCTATTTCTTTTGCTCCCATTTTTTCCATGTTGAGCTTTAAAGTGCTGTGCGTATCTGAAGTCTATTAGAGTATTAAGGTTTCTATCTGACTCAAAGATCACCGAACCCCCATCACCGCCATCACCTCCATCTGGACCGCCAAACTCTATAAACTTTTCCCTTCGAAAACTCGCAGAGCCCGAGCCCCCGTTTCCGGCTTTAATATATATCTTAGCTTGATCTAAAAATTTCATTATAGGTTAAATATAAATAACTTTTGTTATTTATATAGATTTAATTGGGGATTACAGAAACAAAAGTTCTGTTTAATTTAGATTTTTTAAATTTAACTTTTCCTTTTATTAAGGAGAAAATTGAGTGATCTTTACCCATACCTACGTTTTCACCAGGATGAATTTTTGTTCCTCTTTGTCTTACAATTATATTTCCAGGAATAACTAATTGATCACCGTACCTTTTGACACCAAGACGTCTGCCTTTACTATCTCGGCCGTTCTTCGATGATCCACCTGCTTTTTTTGTTGCCATCTAACTTCCTATCTTTTTGCCTCTTTTTTTAAAATTTTTTTATCTTTAACTGTTTTCTTTTTTTCAACAATTTTAGCTTCACCTATAACTTTGCCACCTTTTGCTAAAATTTTTGTAATTTGTATCTTTGAATGACGTTGTCTATGACCATTTTTTTTTCTTGAGTGCTTTCTTCTTCTTTTATGAAAGACCAGCACAGTTCGATCTTTAACATTATCTAAAAGTTTAGCTTCCACTGTAGCTCCTTCAACTTTAGGATTTCCAACTTCAGTAATTTTGTCATCGTTTAAAAGTAAAACATTGTCAAATTTAATAGTTTCACCAACTTTGACATTAAGTTTTTCAATTTCTAATATTTTACTCGCAGATACCTTATACTGCTTTCCACCTGTTTCAATTATAGCAAATGACATAAATAATCTTTTTTTAATTTCAAGGCAATATAGCCTTAAGCGCTAGCAAGTCAAGATTATTGAAGTTAAAAAGAGTCCTTTAAATCTCTTAATTTTGAAAAAACTTCAACTTCTGATGAATCTTTTAAACCTAAAGCATGCTTAATTTCAGGATCATCACACCTTAAAAAAATATTTGTTTTAATTTCCTGACCTAAAATAGTTGGGATAGTTGGCTGATTAGAACTTAATTTTTTTTGAATATCGATTTCTTTCTTTTTTAAAAAAGTATTTTTAGAGTCATATGCTAAACAGAAATTTAAATTTGATTTAGTATATTCGTGTCCACAATATATTTTTGTATCTGATGGAAGTTTTTTAATTTTATTTAAAGAATTAAACATCTCTTCATGAGTACCCTCAAAAACTCTACCACATCCTAATGAAAACAATGCATCACCTGTAAAAATTACTTTTTCCTTTAAAAAGAAAAAAGCGATGTGACCCTTAGTATGGCCAGGTACAAAAATTATTTCAAATTCTAATTTTCCAATTTTATACTTTTGGTTTTCTTTAAGCAGTATATCTATGCCAGGAATTTGATCTTTATCTAATTCAAACCCCAAAATTTTAGAGTTATATTTTTTTTTTAATTCTAAATTACCATCAACATGATCGGCATGGTGATGTGTATTGAGAATAAAATCTAATTTCTTATACTTTTTAATAACATCATCACATGCCTTAAACTCTGCAGGATCAACTATTGCAACCTTATCAGATACTTTATCGTGAATTAAGTAACTAAAGTTATCACTCAAACATGGAATAATTTCTACTTTCATATTAACTGATTAAAAAAATACCAACTTTTGAAAAAAGATTTTTAATTTCTAAATTACTTTTTTTTATCAATGAAGTTTTATTTTCATTAACCCCAACAACTTTTTTAATAATAATATTTTTCTCATCACAAAAATTAAATAAATCTTTTATTGTGCACATGTGTAAATTAGGAGTATTATACCAAGTATTTGGCAGTGTTTTTGTGACTGGCATTTCACCAAAAAGTAAAAGCTTTGTTCTTACTTTCCAGTAGCCAAAATTAGGAATAGAAATTATAACTGATTTTCCAACTCTTAAAAGATTTTTTAAAACTTTTTCTGGTTCATAAAATGCTTGTAAGGTTTGACTCAACACAACATAGTCAAATGATTTATCAGGAAATTGATGTAGTTCAGTTTCTGCATTACCCTGTATAACTGGTAAGCCTTTATAAATACATTCTTGAACATTATCTTGACTAAGCTCTAATCCACGTACCTCTATATTTTTTTCTATTTTAAGAAGATGCATTAGAGATCCATCTCCGCATCCTATATCGAGAACTCTTGTGTTATTTGGTAACAAATCTGCTATTACTTTAAATTCTTTTTTCATTTTTAAATTTTTCATACATAGAATCTATAAAACCTTTAAGTGTTTTTAAAAATTCAGGTTCTTCAAGTAAAAAAGAGTCATGTCCTTTTTCTGTAATTATCTCAGAATATGAAACATCTGCACCTGATGCATTTAATGCTATTACTATATCTTTGTTATCTTTTGTTGTGTAAAGCCAATCAGAAGAAAATGATATAATTAAGAATTTTGTTTTTTGATTTTTGAATGCTTCTACTAAACCTCCTTTAAATTGTTTTGAAAGATCAAAATAATCCATTGCTCTAGTTATATATAATACTGAGTTAGCATCGAATCTTTCAACGAAAGCATACCCTTGATGTCTCAAATAACTCTCAACTTGGAAGTCAGCATTAAAACTAAA
The DNA here is from genome assembly GCA_902624495.1 of uncultured Pelagibacteraceae bacterium. GTDB lineage: Bacteria > Pseudomonadota > Alphaproteobacteria > Pelagibacterales > Pelagibacteraceae > Pelagilacustribacter. The sequence continues at coordinate 33,945 of CACNYH010000003.1, forward strand.
CTCATAATCTGCCTTTTCTTGTAATTTTCTCCCAAATTTTTCTTGCATGCCCTTTTCAGATAAATAACTAATGTGTCCTACCATTCTTGCAACTGCCAAGCCATTTTTAGGCTGAACATTTTTTAAAACATATTTTCCATTTTCCCATACAGGATCTGCCATAATCGCTTGACGAGCTAATTCATTTAGAGCAATATTTTGAGCACTGTGACTTGAGCTACAAGCTATAGGGACAGCTGAAAAAGCTTTATCCGGAAATGTTGCACAAAATTGCAAAAGTTGCATTCCACCCATCGAACCCCCCGTTGCGCATAAAAGTTTCTTAATTCCAAGATGTTCAAGTAATGACTCCTGAGCTCTAACCATATCTTTAATTGTTATAACTGGAAAATCTAATCCGTAAGGTTTTTTTGTTTCTGGGTTAATATCTCTCGGACCTAAAGAACCCATACACCCTCCAATCACATTTGCACAAATAACAAAATATTTGTTTGTATCTATTGCCTTTCCTGGACCCACTGCTGTGATCCACCATCCCTCTTTATTAGTGATAGGATTTGTTCCAGTCACGAACTGATCTCCAGTCAATGCATGAAACACAAGTATTGCGTTGTCTTTGTTATCATTCAATTTTCCATAAGTCTCATAAGCGAGAGGAAAATCTTTTATAGTTTTTCCGCAGTCTAGTTTAAGCGGTTTAGTTACGTTTAATTTCTTTATATTCTCAAGTTTTATATTCATCCAAAAAAAAAGCCCAGCTAAACTGGGCATCCCCTTTTTAGCTACATTTATTATGCGCTTGCAATATGGTTAAATCAGCGCAATTAATATTTACTAAATCATCACAAACTTGTCAATTTTATATACGATAAAGGGCTATAGAAAAACTTAAACAATTTAGATATTACATTAATTAAATGAGATTTCCGAAACCAAATAACATTGTTGCAGAGAAATATGTAGCTGGAATGAGCTTATTCAAGAGTAAAATAGCAAAGATTAAATTATCTGCTAATGAGTCTGCTCTTGGCCCTAGCCCAAAAGCAAGAAAACAATACTTAGAAGTTTCAAAAAACTTTGCAAGATACCCTGACTCCGATGGAAACTTTTTAAGAAATACGCTAGCTAAGAAGTTTAAGATTGATAAAAATAGAATAATCTTAGGATCAGGTTCTGATCAAATTTTTGAACTTATATGTAAATCGTTCCTAAAGAAAGGAGATGAAGTTATAGTCCCTAAGTTTAGCTTTATAATTTACCGAATTTACAGCAGAATGAATGGAGCAAAAGTTATTTATTCGAAAGAGGATAATTTTACCGTTTCAGTCAAAGATATCCTAAAAAAAGTTACTAGAAGAACTAAAATAGTTTTCTTAGCTAACCCAAATAATCCAACTGGAACATATATTCCAAAGAAAGAATTACTCTTTTTAAGAAAAAAACTAAGAAGTGATATTTTGTTAGTAGTAGATGATGCTTATTTTGAGTATGTAAAAAATAAAGATTATTTATCTGGTTTAAAAACTTTTACAAATTTTAAAAATGTAGTTATGACAAGAACTTTTTCAAAAATATATGGTTTAGCAGGTCTCAGAGTGGGCTGGGGATATGGATCAAAAGAAATTATTTCTGCATTAAATAAGGTTAAGCCACCATTTAATGTAAGCAGACCAGCTTTGTTTGCAGCTTCTGCTGCTGTAAAAGATAGTACATGGTTGAATAAAGAAATTAAACACGTAAATAAATGGACTAAAAAAATGTATTCTGAGTTCAAAAAAATGGGAATAGAAACAAATAAAAGTTTTACTAATTTCTTACTCGTAAAATTTGATAAAACTAAAATAAATTCTGCTAAAGTATTTGGATTACTCGCAAAATCTGGAATATTGGTACGTAAAATGGATGTTTATGGAATAAAAAATTCTTTACGTGTAACCATTGGGACAACATCAGAAAATATTGCATTAATGAAAAAAATGAGAAAAATTTTAAATGTTCGGTAAAATAAGTATCATAGGCTGCGGATTGATTGGTTCCTCAATTCTGAGAGCAACGCAGGAACAAAAATTAGCTACAAAAATAAGTGTTTACGATAAGTCAAACAAAGTCATAGAATATTTAAAAAAAAATTTTACAGCTGATATTTGTTCTAATGTAACGGAGACTGTAAAAGATGCAGACTTGATAATAATTTCTGCACCATTAAGCAGTTACAAAGAAATTTTGCTTTCTATAAAATCAAACTTAAAGGAAGGATCTATTCTTACTGATACCGGTTCCACTAAAAAAGAAGTAAACAAAATTGTAAACAATTTAGGCCTTAAAAATATTAGTTGGATAGCTTCACACCCAATAGCTGGAACAGAATATAGCGGACCTGCTGCAGGATTTTCAAGTTTATTTAAAAATAGATGGTGTATTCTTTCAGCTGACAACCAAGTTTCTAAAGATAAAATAGAAAATCTAGAAAAATTTTGGTCCAAATTAGGAAGTAAAGTTAAAGCCATGTCATTTGAAGACCATGATTATGTTTTGTCTTTAACAAGTCATCTCCCACATGCGGTTGCATACAGCATTGTTAGAACTGCAATTAATAATGAGGACAAATTTAAAAATGATATTATTCAATATAGTGCTGGAGGATTAAGAGATTTTACTAGAATTGCTGCTTCAGATCCTTTGATGTGGAAAGATATTTTTATTGATAACAGTGAAAATATATTGAAGGTTTTAGATAATTATTCAAAAAATCTCGAAGATATTAAAAGTGCTATTAAAAAAAAAGACAGTGAAAAGCTTCTAGAAATATTTTCATCAACTAAAAAAGTAAGAAAAGAAATTATTGAAGCTGGGCAGGATACAGAGAAACCAGACTTTGGAAGAAAATAATTAATAATATTTTTTTATTTCAGAATAAATTTTGTTTTCAATTTCTTTTATAAATTCATCATTGTCTTTACCAGGCATAATAGGGTCTAGAAATGAAATATGAATATCACCTGAAAATTTCATAAAACTATTTTTCGGCCAAACCTGTCCTGTATTCAATGCGACTGGAATACAGGGTAAATTCAATGCTTTATATATCCGACCAACTCCTTTTTTAAAGGGAGGCTGTTCGTCTAATTTTACTCTTGTCCCCTGAGGAAATATTAAAAGTGGTCTTTTATTTTTTTCTAATCTTTCTTTTATTTTATCAAAAAAATTTAAATTTTCTTTAGTGGTAGTCTCTCTAATGATTGCTACAGAACCAATTTTTCTTAAATACCAACCAAACAAAGGTATATTTAAAAGTTCTTTTTTTAAAATAAAAATTGGACTATCTAACGGAATTTGTAATGCAAAAGTTTCAAACATTGATTGATGGGCGGAGGCAACAAAAAATTGATCAACTTTTTTTAAATTTTCTTCACCATGAAAAATTACTTTAGTATTCATTACAAGTTTTAAAATTAAAACAATATATTTTGCTGATAACCTTCCAAAAAAAATAGTAAATTTTTCTGGAAGAACTAATGTTGGTATTGCTAATATGAAAATTAAAATAAGTCCCACGTATAGGAAGATATTAAAAATTAAGGATTTAATAAATTGCATTAAGAATTAATCAATTTTTGTAAATTTTGTTTTTTTCTAATGTATTTGAATTTATTTTTATTGATTAAAATTTCAGCGATTAAAGGTCTTGTATTATAATTTGATGATAATGAAGAGCCATACGCACCAACATTTGTAATTGCCACAAAGTCATTCTCAATCAATTTTTGATATTTTCTATAAACTCCAAATTTACAAGTGCTTTCACATATTGGCCCTACAAATTCAATTGCACTTTTCATTTTGGATGAATTTTTAGTTATAGGAATAATTTTATGGAATGCATCGTATAAAGCTGGTCGCATAAAATCGTTCATTCCAGCGTCTAAGATTATAAAGTTTTTATTTACTCCCTTCTTTATAAATTGAACTTTAGAGATAAGTAAGCCGGTATTTCCAATAATGGATCTACCAGGTTCAAAAATAATTTTACAATTAAGTTTTGTTGCAAAATTATTTACTAATTTTGCGTAATTATTTAATCTAATTGGTTTTTCATTATCACTATAATTAATTCCAAAACCTCCTCCTAAATCGACATATTTTAAATTTATTTTTAGTTCCTTAATTAATTTATTCATTACATTAAGTGTCTTTTTAAAGGGCCCATCATTTAAAATTTGGCTCCCTATATGAACACTTAATGCCTCAAGTTTTATATTTTTAAACTTATTTATCTCTCTTAAGAAAGACTTAAAATTTTTTATTGATAAACCAAATTTATTATCTGCTTTACCAGTAGATATATTTTTATGTGTTTTTGCATCGACATTAGGATTTAACCTAAAGCCAATGGAAACTTTTTTTCTTAAATTTTTTGCTAATTTGTTAACTAATTTCGCTTCACTCTCAGACTCACAGTTGATCAATAAAATTTTTTTATTAATTGCTATTTTTAACTCCTCCTCAGACTTACCAACTCCCGAAAAAACGATTTTTTTTGGTTTAATGCCTGCTTTAAGAGCTTTTAATAGTTCTCCACCAGACACAACATCTGCTCCAGCACCAAGTTTACCTAAAATTCTTAAAATATTTGTATTACTATTAGATTTTGCAGCAAAACATATTAAAGGATTAGTCTTTTTAAATGTTTTTACAAAATTTAAATAATTAGAAACTATTTGATTTTCAGAATAAATATAAAAAGGAGTTTTATTTTTCTTTAAAAAATTCTGGATAGATACTCGCTCCAGAAATAAATTTTTACCTACATATCTTAAATTTTGCATAAGATTATAAAATTATTTGTATATGATTAAATTTTCCTTGATACTTTGGCTCTGATTTCTTTCCACATCCATAGAGAGTTAAAATTATTATACAAATTAATACCAATATTTTCATTTTACCTCCTTTTTATATTTTTTAATCATTGCTTTAACATTAGCAGTAGAAGTTCCTCCATAGGATTTTTTTGAGTTCATGGAATTATTTACATCAAATATCTTTAGCACATTTTTATCTAAATTTTTGTAAACTTTCACTATTTCTTGTAAAGACAACTCAGATAACAATTTATTTTTCTTTTCGGCGTAATTCACTAATTTTGCTGCAACCGCATAAGAATCTCTAAAAGTGAGTTTCTTTTCCTTTACCAAATAATCAGCAAAATCAGTAGCCGTGGTAAAACCTTCATTAGCCATTTTGAGCATATTTTTTTTATTCGGCTTTATTGAATTCACTAACTCAAGACTTAAAACCAATGAGTTATTTAAAGTATCAAATCCATCAAAAACAAGTTTTTTATCATCTTGAAGATCCTTAAAATAAGACATTGGGAGCCCCTTCATTATAGTAAGCATCGAATTTAAATTCCCATAGTTCAAACCAACTCTACCTCTGATTAATTCAGCAGGGTCAGGATTTTTCTTTTGTGGCATTATCGATGAACCAGTCAACATACTGTCATCAAATGAAATTAAATTAAAAGCATTTGAATTAAAAATTATAAAATCTTCAGCTAATCTAGATAAATGCATAGCACATAAAGCAGAGGCATATAAAAAATCTACTGCAAAGTCTCTGTCTGCAACAGAGTCTATTGAATTATCAGTTGGTTTCTTAAAACCAAGTTGTCTTGAAGTATAATTTCTATCTATTTTATAAGAAGTTCCAGCTAGTGCGGCTGAACCTAATGGGCACTCATCTAAAAGTTTTATATTATTTTCTAATCTTTTTTTATCTCTTTTGAACATTTCAAAGTAAGACAGAAGATAATGTGCAAATGAAATAGGTTGAGCATTCTTAAGATGTGTTAAGCCAGGCATAACAGTATCAACATTTTTCTCTGCTTTTTTGATTAAAATTTTCATTAAAGAGTTAATGTTAGCTATAGTTTCTTTTGATGATTTTTTAATCCATAATTTGAAATCTGTAACAACTTGATCATTTCTTGATCTAGCTGTGTGCAAAAAACCTGCTGAAGGACCAATTAATTCAAATAATTTTTTTTCTATATTCAAATGTATGTCCTCAAATTTTTCTTGAAATTTAAACTTTCCCTTATCAATCTGTGATTTAATTTTTTTAAGACCATTGATAATTTTAGACCCTTCTTTTTTTCCAATAATCTTTTGTTTAACGAGCATTTTGGTATGAACAATAGACGCAGCTATATCTTGCTCATAAAGTCTTTTGTCTGCACTTATAGATGAGCCTATTTTTTGAAAAGAAAGTGATGCCTTTCCCTTTAGTCTATTCGCCCAAACAGTTTTATTTTTCATTTTACTATGTTATCTACAATTTAAATTAATATGAAAATTAGTAAATCTTTTAAAATCTATATTCACATAATAGTTTTATCTCTTGTTAGCCAAAATCTTACTGGAGCAGAAGATTTTTCAAAAAATGTTATTATCCACGAAAAACCTCAAATTATTAGCGAACTCAAATTTAAAGACTCAAATCTTCAAGATGTTGATTTAATAAACAAAAGAGGCAAGATCATGATAATAAATTTTTGGGCTACATGGTGTGCGCCGTGTCGAAAAGAAATGCCCTCTTTAGAAAAACTAGGCACTAAGTTACCAGAAATTGAAATTTTTGCAGTGAATATGGAAAAACCAAATAATATAAAAGTAGATAAATTTTTTAAAGATATAGGAGTAAAAGATCTAAAAACTTATTACGATCCTGAATTGAGATTAGTCAAAGGGTTCAAATTAAGAGGCTTACCTACAAGCATATTAATTAATAAAGAAGGTAAAGAATTCGGAAAAGTGATCGGTGAAATCGATTTTGCTAGCGAGGAATTTATTAAACTTTTAGGAAAATATATTTAGTCTTTAAAAAAATAGGCAAGTAAAACTAAAACAATAATTGCAATAAATTGTAACAATACTCTTAACTGCATAAGTTTATTTGAATATTTTTTACTAGTACTTCCACCTTTAAATAAAGTATAAATACCCATTATTAAAACTATTGCAACAGCACCTAATAAAGTGAAACCTATAAAGTTAAATAAAAATTCTGACATTCGTATTTTATCTATATGACCTTTTCATTAAATACAATTATTTTAGAGCCACTTTCTAAAGAAAAACCAAAGAATGCAGTAATTCTTTGCCACGGTTATGGTGGAGATGGAAAAGATATTTCAATTTTAGCCAGTTATTGGAGAGCACACCTGCCAGACACTATTATAATTTGTCCAGACGCTCCTGAAAAATGTGCAGCAAGCCCAACGGGATTTCAATGGTTTGACTTAATGGATCAAAGCCCTGAACAAATTTTATCAAAATCTTTAGTGGCTGAGAATAAACTTAATAAATTAATAGATGAAGTGAAAGAAAAATATGATTTGAAAGCTAATGATATTATTATTGGAGGTTTTAGCCAGGGCTGTATGATAACTTTACAAACTGGAATAAAAAGAAAAGACACTGTAAATTCTATTGTCGGATATTCTGGGAGAATTATAAGTACAGAACATTTATCTAAAAATATAGTTTCTAGACCCAATATTATCTTAATGCATGGAGATCTTGATCAAGTTGTTCCTATAGAATCACTGCTTGAAGCTAAAGAATTTTTTGGAAAAAATAATTACGAAATTGAAACAAAAATATTTAAACACTGTGAACATCGTATACCTACTGAAGGGTCAAGTTTGGGTCTACAATTCATTAAAAAACATTTTAATTAATAACTATTTTGACTGTTACATAATTATAACTTGATAAAATTTTTCTTATCAGTTAGCTTTAAGTATGATTATTTCTTCTGCAGACAAAGTTCCTTTAGAAAAGTGTCCAGCATTAGTTCTCAATGCTGATTTTAGACCTTTAAGTTATTATCCACTTTCTATTTGGTGTTGGCAAGATGCAGTTAAATCAGTTTTTTTAGATAGAGTAAGTATCGTTTCAAATTACAAACGAAAAATTAGAAGCCCATCTTTTGAAATGAATTTACCAAGCGTAATAGCTTTAAAAAATTTTATTCAACCATCAAAAAATCCAAACTTCACAAGATTTAATGTTTTTTTAAGAGACAAGTTTACTTGTCAATATTGTGGAGATAAAAAAGATTTAACTTTCGATCACCTTCTTCCAAAATCCAAAGGTGGTCTAACTGATTGGAACAACGTAGTTACAGCTTGTTCCAGTTGTAACGTTAAAAAAGGTGGTAAACTTTATAAAGACTGTGATTTAAAATTAACCAACAAGCCTTACGCTCCTACTGTAGAAGACCTTCACAGAAATGGTAGAAATTTTCCGCCTAATTTTTTACACGAAAGTTGGATGGACTATCTTTATTGGGATATCGAATTAGAACCGTAATTAAATTTTTTCAGAAATTGTAATAGCTATTCTTGATGAAGTTTTGATAACTTTATCTAACACCCCAAATAAACCTTTTTTTGTTGCACCATTGTCATAAGCTATATCTTTATGATCAAGTTCATCTTGTCTAAACTTCATAATTTTCTTTTTTAACTCTTCCTCATCTTTTCCAAGTTTATATGTTTGATCTTTATAATGACCATCAATTACCTCTTCAACTGAGGCAGTACATAACATAGCTGCTCTCTCACCGAGCATAGCTGTCCCAAAACCTAAGGTGACTCCCATTAAATCCCAAAGAGGTAAAAGTTTAGTTGGCTGTATATTTCTCTTTTTAATTTCGTTATCAAAGTATTCGTAATGCTCTCTTTCGTGTTCCTTCATCTCTTCAATTTTTCTTTTTAAAGAAGCGTTTTGTTTGAAGGTTTTTAGAGCAAGTAGCTGACCTTCGTAAATTTTAATAGCACCACGTTCTCCAGCATGATCTACTCTTATAATCTCTTCTAAAGTTTTTTTATTAGTTTTTTCCATAATTTTTTATTACTTTAATCATAATACCACTAAACAATATCGAAATAACTGTATTTATTGTAGCAAGAGAAAGTCCGAAAAACCTAAAAGTTACGTCTTTACAGCTTATTGGAGTTTTATTCTGAAGTTGTTTTAGCAAATCTTCTTTAGAATTATCTCCACCAGATGAACCCAAATCGCACACGAAAGACTCACTAAAAAATCCTTGTTCTATCCCTACATGGTAAAAAGAAACTACAGATCCAAAAATAAAAAATAATAGCACAATACTAGCAATTAATTTCTCAAACTTATTTATTATAAATATTAGTGAAATAAGTATTAAAGACGCTAAGTAAGGAATTCTCTCAATCAGACATAAATTACAAGGTTCATGTCCTAATATGTATTGTATGAAATAAGCTATAGCCAAAGATAAAAAACTAAAAGCTAATATACTGTTTAAAATTAACTTATTGTTACTCAACATTAGGTGAAAATTATATAAAGGACGACGGCTAAAACCACAATAAAAATTCCAGTCAAAGTAAACCATAGCGCACCCTTTTTTTCTATGAATTCACCAAATTTTTTACCAAAGAGAAATGTTAAATAAGAAACTAAGAAAAATCTTAGCCCTCTAGTAAATAAACATATAAAGAAAAATACTGGAAGATTATAGGCGATCACCCCACTCGTAATAGTAAAAACTTTAAAAGGAAGCGGGGTAAAACCGGCTAAAAACATAATTCCAAGCCAAGCTAAAAACCCACCTTTTGTAGACATCTTATTTTGCATCTCAAAAACTTTTTCCTCGTAACCATAAAATTCAATAATCACCATCGAGGCATCTAAAAAGAAAACTCCAAGCATGTATCCAAATAGACCACCTAAAACCGAGCCCGTCGTAGCGATAAGAAATATCTTAAGGTAATCCTCTCTCTTTGCCACGACCATTGGAACAATCATTAAATCAGGCGGAACTGGGAAAAAGAAACTTTCGATAAATGCTACAAAACCTAATAAAGGCTTTGAAAATTTATGTCTAGCAAGCTCAACACATCTATCGTATAATTTTTTTAAAATCATGAATTTAAAATGCACAATCCTTAGGTATCTGGCAAGTTTAATATTATCTACTGTTGCTATTTATTCAATCGTTATAGTTGCAGGAATGTTTGGCGCTGATTACGGGTTTTCGCCGGAAGGAACATTTATTATTTGGATTTTAATGGCTATTTTAATTAATCAAAGTGTAACGTGGAAAAAATAAATGTCTAAACCAATAGATCTAAAAACTGTAAAAATTTTCGAGCCTTTAAAAAAAAAACCATCTTTTGAAAACAAAATTTTTAATACATTAAATCCTGATTTGGTTTATGAGGTTTTATCTAATAATTCTAATGAAACAGTAACATTATGGTTTAAGTTACAACAAGCATGGTGTAACAACGCTTATAATACCTTTAAAGACTACGATAGCTATTTAATTTTAGTTTATTTAGTTAATACTGTTTTTCAAAAATACTCTGATCGATTTCAATTCCTGTCTTACGAAGAATTTTATGCCAAAGACGAATTAGTCATAGATAAAATAAATTTAATAGAAATTTCAAAAGAGCTTAATATTCCAAAAGAAACAATAAGAAGAAAAGTTAATTTTCTTCAAGATCAAAACATTATATTTAGAAAAGGGAAAGCTATTTTTTTCAGCAATGCAATAAATAAAATGCAAAGGCCAGCTAACTCCAAAAAAATGATGTCTAATTTTTTAGAAAAAACTAGTCAAATTCTTACAAAAGAAACTTGGTTTGGAAGAGCATTTTCTAAAGAAGAAATTGAAGAATTCATAGATAAATATTTTACAATATGCTGGCAACATTGGTTTAGAATGCAAATTCCTTTTCTAGTAAGACATAGAACTTTTTTTGGTGATTTAGAAACTTGGAATGTTTGGGGTGCGATTGGTATTTCACAATTTACAGATTATTCAAAACAAATAAAAGGCAGAGTCGTTGAGGATCCTAGAACTTACGCAGACTTATATTTACACCTTTTGAGGCATACTCCTAAAAATGGAATAAACGCTTCTTCTATATCAGAAATTTCAAGGATCCCAAGAGCAACAGTGATTAGAAAATTAAAATACCTTTTAAAACAAAAACTAGTCATGAAAAATAAAAAGCTTGAATATATGCTTTTACCATCTCCAAAAAATATCAAATCTTTTGAACAAAATTATATGCATAATCAAAAGCATAAGGCTGGTTTTGTAACAACAATTTTTGATTTAATGAAGAATTCTTCATTTAAAGTAGAATAGGAATCAATAAAAGTATGGAAATCGTAACTTCAATAGCACCCGTTTGTCTTGCCATAATAATGTTCGGTTTAGGTCTTGGCCTAACGATTGGAGATTTTACGAGAGTCTTAAAAAACCCTAGAGATTTTATTGTAGGTTTTTTATGTCAGGTTATTTTGCTTCCAATAATTGCTTTTATTTTAATTAATATTATTTCACTGCCGCCAGAAATAGCTTTAGGAGTTATGGTAATAGCCGCAGCACCAGGAGGAGTAACCTCTAATATTCTTACTAAGTTTGCAGATGGAGATGTTGCTCTATCAGTAAGTTTAACAGCGATTGTGAGTTTATTAAGTATTTTTATTGTTCCGTTAATAGTCTTTAGTTCTGCTGAATTTTTAGGAATTGGAATTACAAAAGATATATCTATGATAAATATTGCATTAAAAATGTTCTTCGTTGTAACTGTTCCTGTTATTTTTGGGATGATTGTAAGAAGTTTAATGACAGATTTTATTATTTCCAAAACTCTTTTAATTCAAAGATTATCGATAATTTTATTTTTAGTTGTATTTATTGCAATATGGATAGAGGAGTGGGACCGAATTGTGAGTTTTATAGTTAGAGCAGGTTTAGTGGCTTTCATTTTAAATATAACTATGATTTTTGTAGGATATTATGTTGCAAAATTTTTGACATCAGGCATTGCGCAAAGAAAATGTATTTCATTGGAATGTGGATTACAAAACGGAACTCTAGCAGTGTTTGTAACAACACAATTATTTGATGATATTGTGTTTATGGTACCAACAGCAGCCTACGCTTTAATTATGTTTTGTACCTCTATTATTTTTGTTCTCATAGTAAGAAAAATCAATTAGATTATTAGAAAAAAAAGGGCGAATGGTGGAACTGGTAGACGCGCCGGACTCAAAATCCGGTGGTAGCAATACCTTGAGAGTTCGAGTCTCTCTTCGCCCACCAAGTTATGGATATAAGTAAATTAAATAGCTTAGTTGAACTTTACTTTAAAAAGACAGAAGAAGTTGAGGGTAAAAGACCATTTTTAAAATGGCTTAAACCTGACAAACAAACTTATAATTGGAAAGATGTAACTGAAAGAATTTATAAACTTACTTCAAAAATTAAATCGTTAATAAAACAAGGTGATAGATGTTTAATCCTTTCTGAGAATAGACCATATTGGTTAATGACCGATATTGCTATTATGAATGCGGGCGGTATTTCAGTTCCTATTTTTACAACTTATTCTGCAAACGATTATGAATATATTTTAAACGATTGTAAGCCCTCATTAATATTTGTGTCAAATCAAGATCAATTCAATAAAATTAAAAAATTTATAAATAGTGATGTTAAGAAAATTATATCTTTTGAAAAAATAGATACTGATAGTTTGTTAATCAAAGAAATTCTAGATGAAGAAATAAATGAAAAAATAGTAAATAAAGATTTAAAAAGAAATTTGCCTGCTTGTATAATTTACACCTCAGGTACATCAGGAAATCCTAAAGGAGTTGTTTTAAGTCATGGCGGTATTCTGTCAAACTGCGAAGGGGCAGTTGAGTTACTAGAAATTTTAACTAAAAAAAAAGATCCAGTATTTTTGACCTGGTTACCATTATCACATTCTTATGAACATACAGTTCAATTCATACAAATTATAGTTGGGGCAAAAGTTTTTTATGCCGAAAGTTTAGAAAAACTGATTTCTAATATGGGAATTGCAAAACCTACAATTATGACAGCTGTTCCTAGATTCTATCAAAATCTTTTTACAAAAATAAATATAAATTTTGAGAAGCAATCTGGATTTAAAAGAAAACTTATAAATCAGACTTTAAATCTAGGTAAAAAAATACTCAAAAAAGAGGAATTAAAATTAAGTGAAAAAATCATAAATTTTTTGTGCGAAAAATTAGTAAGAAAAAAAATCAGAAATCAGTTTGGCGGTAATCTCCAAGCTTTCGTATCTGGGGGCGGGGCTTTAGATCAAAATATTGGAGAATTTTTAAATGCAGTTGGTTTACCTACCTTACAAGGATATGGCCTTACCGAAGCCTCTCCAGTTGTAAGCTGTAATTTACCAGATTTAGTGAAGGTCGAGTCAGTAGGACCTCCGTTTAGGACCAATAAAGTCAAAATAGCAGAGGACGGAGAAATTCTTATTAAGGGTGAAAATGTGATGTTGGGATATTGGAATTTAAAGGAAGAGACCGAAAAAGTAATTAAAGATGGCTGGCTTCATACTGGGGACATTGGAGAATTCGATAATAATAATTATTTAAAAATTACCGATAGAAAAAAAGATATTATCGTAAATCTCGGAGGAGATAACATTTCCCCAAGTAAAGTAGAAAATATTTTATGTTTAAATGAAAATATTAAACAATCTTTTGTTTACGGAGACAAAAAAA